>JAVJQK010000127.1 GCA_040218145.1 Sandaracinaceae bacterium
GCGATTACATCCATTTCTTCTACAATCTCGAGCGGCGCCACTCGCTGCTGGATTACCTCAGCCCTGTCGAGTTCGAACTGAAGACCCAGGTCGCCGCGTCGGCGGCATAGTCAGACTGTCCACGAGACCGGGGGAACCTCATACCGCAGCCGCTTCCGCCTCCGCTTCGACGGCGGCTCGTGTTCCTCCGTCGCACTGGACGAGCAGGAGCAGACACAGGGTGAGCGCGCGCATCGCCTCCTGGTACGCGCGGCCGACGGGAAACCTTGGCTCGTGGGGCTCAGGGGGCCCAGGGGGAAGCGGATCATCTCTCCAGGAGGGCGCGCATGCGCGTCACGGCGGGGACCTCGACGTCGGCGGAGGCCCAGGCGCGGAGGACCCGCTCGGCCAGCTCCCTCGCGCGCGCGGCGTCCCCCTCGTCCGCGGCGCGCTGGGCGCGCAGGGCGTGCACGGGGTGGGCGCCCGCGAAGTCGCCGCGGCGCAGCGCGGAGCGCTCGAGGCGGCGCGCGATCTCGGTCTCGCCGACCTCTCGGAACGGCGCGGCGGGCAAGAACGGCGATCGCGAGCGCACCATCGGGCGCCAGGCGTCGACCGCCCCCTGCCAGTCCTCTTCGACGTAGCGCTCCGCGCCCGCGAGGAACGCCGCGGCGCCGTCGAGGCGGCCGGCCCGCGCGGTGCGCCCCTCGCGGAGGGAGCGGAGCTTCGCCAGACACGGGCGCGCCAGCTCCGGCGTCGCGTGCATGCAGAGCGCGATCGCGGGCAGCTCGTAGTGGGGCTGATCCGTGTGCAGGCGATGGACGTCGCCCAGCACCCACGCGCGCACGAGCGGGTCGGCGGTCTCGTGCTCGCGCTCGAGGAGCGCGGCCAGCTCCAGCAGCCAGACGAGCGCGTCGTGGTCGCCGTTGATGAGCCGGCCGAAGGTCAGCTGGTCGTGGGAGAGCGCCTCGCCCAGCCGCTCGTACGCGCGCCCGAAGCGGGCCTCGCTGATCTCCACCCGCGCCCGCAGGTACTCGCCCGCCAGCCGGCTCATCGGCCCGGCCGTCGCGTAGCGCGCGGCCATGCGCCGTACCTCCTCGCGCCGCCCCTCGCGCAGGAGCTGATCCGCGAGCAGCGTCCCGTGCAGGGGGAGCATGCCGCCGCTCTGGTAGGCCCGGCGGAGGAGGGGCAGGGCGCGCTCGGGATCGCCGAGCACGGGCAGCGCGAGCGTGCGCCAGGCCTCGGGCGAGCCGGGGTGCCAGGCGGCGAGCGCGCGGGTCGCGGCGACGGCGCCCGGCGTGCGCAGCATCGCCCGGACGAAGTGCACGCGGAGCCACCAGTCCCGCGGGAGATCCTCCACCGCGGTGAGCAAGAGGTCGCGCGCCCGGTCCATCTCGTCGAGCAGCTCCCAGAGCTGGATCTCGCCGCGGGCGAGCGTGGCCCGCGCGATCGGGTGCGTCTCGTCGCGGCGCGCGGCGCCGAGCGTCTCGGCGATCTCGCGCAGCGCCTCCGGGGACAGGGCGTCGGCGTTCTCGGGCGCGGTCAGCGCGAGCCGCGCCGGGCTGCTGCGGTCGAGCGACGGAGGGGTCAACGCGTCCGCCCCGTCCACGCGCCACTGGGTGCAGATGCGGCCGATCTCTCCCTCGATGGGCCCGAGCTCCGCGCGCCGCGCGATCAGCGCCTCGCAGCGCGCCTCCACGCCCACGCCGGTCAGCGACGCGTCGAAGAGCTCGTCCGCGAGCCACATCACCGCCGCGCTCTCCGTGCCCGTCCAGGTCGCGATCACTGGATCGAGCTGCTCCCGGAACGGCAGCCCGTCCGCGAGCGCGTCGATCGCCTGCGCCACGGCGGCGTAGAGCGCCTGACCCTCACCCTCGCCGGACGCGAGCGCCTCGCCGCCCCGGAGCACCCGCAGCGAGACGTGCATGGTTCCGTCTTCGTCCCGGGAGACCTCGCCGTCGACGTACGCGTCCGCCTGGCGCGCGGCCTCCAGGGTCGTCGCGCGCGCGTCGTCTGCCCCCCACGGATCCTCGGGGAAGTCGTCGCCGGCCACGATCGGCAGGCCCGCCAGCGCCGCCGGTCCCCGGGTGCGCGCCGGGTCACCGCCCAGCCGCCAGCCGAGGCGCGCGCACACGAGGTCGGCCGCCATCGCGCCCAGCCAGCCCGTGGGCGCCTCCACCCCGGACGCCTCGAGCACGGGGCACGCGAGGGTCGGGTCGTCGGGCAGCCCCTCCGGCTCTGGCGGCGGTGGATCGGACCAGAGCAGCGAGCCGGCGAGCGCGCCCGCGAGCAAGACCAGCACGCCGCCCGCCATCCAGCCCCAGGGGAGGCCGGAGCCCGTCTCGGGCGGCGTGACGGAGGGCGTCATCGCGAGCGGATCGATCGGGGCGTCTCCCGCCTCGCTCCGATCGAAGGCCTCGCGGAGCGCGCGCACGAAGCTCGCCGCGTCCTCGAAGCGATCGGCCGCGTCCTTCGAGAGCGCCTTGGCGAAGACCTGGTCGACCTCGATGGGGAGCGAGGACTCGAGGCTGCTCGGGGGCGGCGCGTCGTCGATGAGGATCTGCGCGAGGATGGCGGCCGCGTTCGGCCCGTCCCAGGGCAGCACGCCCGTGAGCGCCTCGTAGGCCGAGGTCGCGAGGGCGAACTGATCGCTCCGTGGGCCCACGTCCCGTCCCCGCGCCTGCTCGGGCGCGAGGTACGAGAGGGTCCCGATGAGCGTGCCCTCCTTGGTCAGGTTGGCGTCCTCGGTCGGCGTGTCCGGGCCCACCGTGTCCGCGACCGCGGGGCCGAAGTCCTTCGCGAGCCCGAAGTCGACGAGGACCGCGCGGCCGTCCTCACGGACCATGATGTTGTCGGGCTTGATGTCCCGGTGCACGACGCCGTTCGCGTGCGCGTGATCGAGCGCGTCGGCGACCTGGCCGAGACACTCGAGCAGCGCGTCGCGATCGAGCGCGTCGTCCTCCATCCGGGCGCGCAGGCTCTCGCCCCGGACCAGCTCCATCACGAGGAAGGCGCCGCCGTCTTCGGTCTCGCCCACGTCGAAGACCTGCGCGATGCCCGGATGCTCGAGCGCGGCGGCCGAGCGGGCCTCGCGCACCAGGCGCGCCCGCGCCTTGCTGTCCCCGATGCGATCCTTCGGCAGCGTCTTGAGGGCCACCAGCCGGCCGAGCTTCTCGTCCCGCGCGCGGTAGACGACGCCCATGCCGCCCGCCCCGAGGGGGCCGACGACGCGATAGCGTTCTCCGACGAGCGCGTTGGCCGGGAGCTGCTCCATGGATCGCCAGAGTCTACCGACTCTCGGCGCCCGCGGGGTCGTCGAGACGCCGTGCGAGGGGCACGCTCGGATCGATGACGTCGCGCGCCGCGACGCAGAGGGTGATGAACGCGCTCGGATCGGGCGCCGCGGCCTCGGGTGGAACGAAGCGCAGCGCGTGGGTGAAGCAGCGGCGGCCCTCCGCGCCCGCGATCTCGCGGCGCAGGAACAGGCGCTCGCTGGTGCGCCCCGCCTCGCGCCCGTCGCCCCAGAAGAGCGGGGTGCCCGCCTCGAGGAAGGTGTCGCCCGTCGTGTCGCGGCCGAGCGCGCCGAAGAGCAGCCCGGCGGGCGGACCGACGGCGTGGAACGGCACGCGCACCACCAGCCGGCCGCAGCGCGGTCGGATCTCGACTCTCGACTCGCTGCCGCCCTGCATGTCGATCACCTCGGCGGGCATCGCGTTCGCGTGGTCCGAGTGCACACGCCCGCTCCCCGCGATCGTCGGCACGCCCGCCTCGAGCGCCTCGCCGTTGAGCATCATCGCCCGGCCCAGTGGGGGCGCGGGCGTGCTCGGCAGGTAGCGCGTGCCGACCTCGCCGGGGGCCAGCCGCACCACCGTGGTGAGCGATCCGAAGCGCGCGCGGAAGAGGTTCTGATTGCCGAGCGGCTCGAGTGGCACGCCGCGCCCGAGGTGGATCGACGTGCCGTCCTGGAAGCTCTGGTCGACCTCCCGCGTCGTGACCGGCACCAGCGCCGCGCTCGGCACGAAGAGCTTCAGCCGCATCGACGCGAGCGCGGGCGGCGAGGTCGCGCAGTGGGGATCCGACGGTGCCCCCAGGGTCTCGAGCGCCACCCAGCCGTCTCGCTCCCAGAGCACGCGGAAGGGCGCGAGCGCGGTGCGTCCCCACGGCTCGCGGGCCGCGCGGGCGGAGAGCAGGGTGAGCGACGGCGCGCTTCGATCCGGCGCGACGTGCATCGGCGCGCCCTGCCAGATGACCGCGTAGCTCGACGTCTCCGTGCTCTGCACGGGCTGCCACGAGCGCCGCGGAGGCGCGCACGATGTCGTCGCGGCGAGGAGGAGAGAGAAGAGCGCCAAGCGCGCCATGGCCCTGCGATGACACAGCGGCCGGGCGGGCGCACGGGCTCCGCGTGTCAGGGGCCGCAGATCGGCATCGCGGCGACGGGGTCGCCGGCCACGACGTCGTCGATCCAGACGGCGTCGGAGCCGCTCGAGACCGAGCCGTCCTTGTCGTACCGCCACTCCAGCGTGTGCATGCCGGCGCCGACCGGATAGGTGGACTGCGCCCAGCTGGTGGTGCCGGACCAGCGGTCCATGCGCGTGCCGTCGAGGTAGAACTCGAGGTAGTCGAAGCCGCTCTCGGTGCTCGTCCTGCGCCAGAAAGAGATGTTCCCGGCCGCGCTCATCATGACGGTGTGATGGAGGCTCGTGACCTGGTTGTGCCCGATGGTGCCGCTCTCGGCGGACCGGGCGCCGCCGTGGGACTGCGCGGTCGACGTCCGCCAGCTCGCGTCGCCCGTGGTCGTGTATCCCGTGGGCAGCGACGTGCTCTCGAAGCCCTCGGCGCCGCCGCCGGAGCGGATCACCACGTCGTCGATCCAGACGCGGTCGTCACCGCTCGAGACCGAGCCGTCTTTCGTGTAGCGCCACTCGACGGTGTGCCGGCCCGCGCCGCCGAGGGACACGGTGGTCTGGGTCCACCCGAGGGTGCCCGCCCACCGACCCTGGCGCGCGCCGTCCACCCAGATCTCCAGGTAGTCGAAGCCGCTCTCGGTGCTCGTCGTGTACCAGAACGCCAGCTCGGCCGGGCTCGACAGATCGAAGACCGCCGTGAGCGTCGAGGACTGCGAGTGCGTGATGGCGCCGCTGTGCGCGGCCATCGCGCCGCCGTGCGTCCGGCTGCCGTCCACGACCCAGCCCGCCGTCCCGCCCGGGGTCCAGCCCCCCGGCATGCCGCCCTCGAAGTCGTACGTCAGCGTCGTCGGCGCCGCGCCGCACGCGCCGCCAGCGCACACCGTGCCGCCGCTGGCGCACGCCGAACAGTCCGCGGCCGGCGCGCCGGTGCACGCGCCCGCCTGGCAGGTCTCGGCGACGCAGTCCGAGGGATCGGCGTCGCAGTCCGCGCCGTCCGCGCGCGGCGCCGTCGTGCAGCCGAGGGAAGGATCGCACGTTCCGATGACGCAGGGGCCATCCATCGCCGAGCAGTCGGCCGCCGCGCCGCCGCACGTGCCCGCCGCGCAGGCGTCGTCCATCGTGCACGCGTCTCCGTCGTCGCACGCGGTCCCGTCCGCGCGCGGCTGCGCGCCGCACGCGCCGGTCCCCGGGTCGCACACCCCCATCACGCACGGGCCGTCGAGCCCGCTGCAGTCGACGCCCATGCACGCGGGGGAAACGCCCGAGTCGGCGGCCCCCGAGTCCACGCCCATCGGCACGCCCGAGTCGACGAGCGGCGGCACCTCGGCGTCCGTCTCGCCGCCGTCGACGCCCGGGAGCGTGCCCGCGTCACGCACCCCGGAGTCGGTCGTGGGCGGTGGACGGACGCCCGTGTCCGGGTCCGTGTCTCCGCCGCGCGCGCAGGCGCTGAGCAGGAGCGCCAGGCAGCAAAGACGACGCATCCTCAAAGGGTCGGCGCGGCGGCCTCCCCGGTCAAGGCGGCGAGGATCGCGTCGGTGTGCTCGCCGCGCTTCGGGGCCGGCGTGTCGGGGTGCACCGCGCCGGGCAGGGGCGACTTCATCCAGCCGCGCGCGTCCGCCAGCCCGCGGGCGCGGACCTGCGGGTGTCCGGCCGCCTCCTCCGGGCTGAGCACGGCGCTCGCCGGCACGCCGATCTCCTCGAAGCGGCGCAGCCACTCGTCGCACGCGCGTCCGCGCAGCCGCCGCGCCACGACCGGCTTGAGCGCGGGCCCGGCCGCGATGCGCGCCGCGAGCGGGAGCTTCTTCATCGGCCCGAGGTCGAGCTCCTCGCAGAGCGCCTTCCAGAAGTGGCCCTCGTCGACGATGCCGACGCTGATCCAGCGATCGTCGGCGCACCGGAAGACGCCGTAGTGCGGCATCGCGTAGAGCTTCGCGCGGGCGAGGAATTCGAGGAGCGGGCGGGTGATCGCGTCGACGAGCAGGCCGCTCCCGAGCTGCTTCTTCGCGCCGCCGGCGAGGTCGACGCCGAGGCCCCAGACGTTCACCCAGGAGAGCACGCCGTCGGCCATCGCGACGTCGAGGTAGGCGCCGCCGCCCTTGGCCCGCGCGGCGCAGATGCCGCTCACCGCGAGGAGCGACGAGCTGAGGTCGGCGATGGGGAGCATCGAGTAGCCCGGCTCCCCCTTGCCGTCGCGCTCGAGGTGGGAGACGCCGGCGAGCGACTGCAGGTTCAGATCGTGCCCGGGGTGCGTGCGGTAGGGGCCGTCCTGGCCGAAGGCGCTGATCGAGCAGTACACGAGGTCGGGGTTGAGGGCCTTCGCGCGCGGGTAGTCCAGCTCGAGGCGCTCCATCACACCCGGACGGAAGCCCTCCACGAGCACGTCGGCCCACCGCACGAGCGCCTCCACGTGTGGGCGACTCTCCGCGTCGCGCAGGTCGAGCACCACGCTCCGCTTGCCGCGGTTCACCATCGAGAAGAACGGCTCCATGAACCGGCCGGGATCGCCCTTCGGCGGCTCGACCTTGACCACGTCGGCGCCCCAGCAGCTGAGCAGAAAGGTGGCGTAGGGGCCGGGGAGGTTCTGACTGAAGTCGAGGACCTTCAGCCCGGCCAGCGGGAGCGCTTCGTCGGTCATGAGCGCGCGAGGATAGCTTCATGCATCATCGGTCGCGATGACCCCGACGCGGATCGACCGCTACGAGATCGAGGGCCGCCTGGGACAGGGCGGCTTCGGAGAGGTCCTGCGCGCGCGGCACACGGTGCTCGGCACACGCGTGGCGCTCAAGCTCCTCGCCGCCCAGCACAGCGCCTCGCCGGGCATGGTCGAGCGTTTTCTCCGCGAGGCGCAGATGGCGGCCGCCATCGGCAACCCGCACATCGTCTCCGTCACCGACGCGGGCGTGACGAGCGACGGCCAGCCCTTCCTCGCGATGGAGCTGCTCGACGGTGAGGACCTCGAGCAGCGGATCGAGCGGGGCGGGCCGCTCCACGTGCACGAGGCGATCGACGTCGTGCTCCAGATCCTCGAGGGGCTCCGCGCGGCGCACGCGGCCGGCATCGTGCATCGCGACATGAAGCCCGCGAACGTCTTCCTCGTGAAGGGCCCGGACGGCCGCCCCTTCGTGAAGCTGCTCGACTTCGGCATCAGCAAGGTGACCGAGCCGGGCAAGGTGTCTTCGCTGACCAAGACGGGCGTGATGCTGGGCACGCCTGCGTACATGGCGCCGGAGCAGCTACAGGACACGCGCTCGGTCGATCAGCGCGCGGACCTGTACGCGGTCGCGGCGATCCTGTTCGAGGCGCTCACCGGCCGGCTCCCCTACGACGCCGACTCCTTCGCGGACTTGATGGCGCGCGTGCAGGGACGTGAGCCGCTCCGCCTCGATCAGGCGATGCCCCAGGCGCCGCGGGCGCTCGTCGAGCTCATCGATCGGGGCCTGATGCCGGATCCGCGGGCGCGCTATCGGGACGCGGCCGAGATGGCGGACGCGCTCCGTCGGGCGCGTGAGGCGATCACCCCCACGGTCGCGCGGGCCGAGCCCGGGACCGGCCCGATGGGGGACTGGGGCGCGGGCGCGTCGCAGCCGAACCCGCACGCGCACTCTCACGCGCTGCCTCACACGCGCGGCGCGCCTCCGTCCATGTCGGGCTCGAATCCCGGCTCCGTCCCGGGACCGACGGCGTCGGTCACCGCCGCGCGATCGCCGTCGAGCGGTCCGCTGTGGCTGGCCGGCGTGGCGGGCGGCGTCGTGCTCGTCGGCGCGTGCCTCGTCGGCGGCGCGATCGCCTACAGCTTCCTCGACGAGGACGCGCCCACGCCCTCGACGCCGGTGATGCCCGTGCCGCCGACGCCGCCTCCGATCGTCGCGCCGACGCCGCCTCCGATCGTCACACCACCCGTCGCGCCCGCCCCCCCATCGCAGGGCGGACCGCAGCCCGTCGATCCCGACGCGCCGCTCGTGGCCACGCCGATCCCCGAGGGCGCCGAGCCTTGCGACGTGCCGGTCGTGCACGACGTCGCCTGCGACCGCGGCTGGGACCGCCACCTCCCCGAGACGTGCGAGGTGCGCCGCGGCCGTGAGCTGCACGTGTTCGGCGCCTACTCGCCCGTCAACGGGACCATTCGCGTGGACGTCTCCCGGACCGCGGCGCCCCTGATCCTCGTGCTCAACGCCTACACCGCGACGCGGTGGGAGATCCGCGCGGCGGAGGGCGTGGAGATCGAGGAGATCATCGTCAGCGGCATGAACCAGCACAGCGTGACCGGCGCCCCGGCTGGCACCCGCATCACCAACCGCGGCCCGCGCGGCGGCGGCTATCCGATCATGGCGTGGGAGTGGGAGGGCCGGAGCTGGTCCGGCGAGCAGGCGGCGCAGGTGGCCGAGCGAAACACGCGCCTCCCGCTGCGCAGCTGGGTCGGTTGCTACGAGGCGAGCCGGTTCGCGCTGGGACAGCTGGCGCCGTAGCGCGCTGTTCAAGCGCGCTGGTCGCCGATCCACGCGCGCCGCGGGTCGTGACGCGAGCGGAACCGCGCCACGGTCCGCACCGGGCAGGTGGCGATCAGCGTGCGCTCCTCGAGCTGCAGCGGCACCCGCCGCGACGCGAGCAGCGTCCGCATCGCCACGTTCTCGGGGAGCACCATGAAGCGAAGGCGCGCCACGCCGCGCAGGTTGGCCACCCAGGCGACCCGCCGGAGCAGGCCCACGCCGAGGCCGCGGCCCTGGGCCTCGTCCAGCACGGTGACGGCGACGTGGGCGAGCTTCGGGTCGTCCGGGCTGCGCACGTAGCGCGCGACGCCGAGCCCCTCGAGCATGCCCGAAGGGTGGAGCCACGCGGCGCCCAGCGCGAAGTGGTCGTCGCCGTCCGGCTCGCTCAGGTAGCGCAGCTCCCCCGGCGTCAGGCGGTGCTTCGCCCCGAAGAAGCGCAGGTATCTCGCGTCGGGAGACAGGCGCGCGAACCCCTCCTCGATGAGCTCGCGGTGCTCGGGTCCGATCGCGCGAAAGACAATCTTCGGCTCCAGCTTCGAGTCCGACATGACGTCTACCTTGGCCGCGGCGCGTTTCGACGCGGTTTCGTGTCCGAAACATCGTGTGGGCGCCAACGCGGTTGGCGCACCTTCGTCACACGCTCGCCGCTCGGCGTTGGCGCGCATCTTGAGAAGCAGGGGCGCATGCGCTCTCTCTCCGCGTGCTCGACGCTGCTCGCGTCGGTCCTCCTGGCCGCTTGCACCGGCCAGCCCATCGGTGATCCCTGCATCCCCGAGCGCGTGCCCCCCGGCGGCTTCGTCGCGGCCGAGACCTACCTCGAGACGGGCTCCGTGGACTGCGAGACCCGGCTCTGCATGGTGCGCGGGCTCGACGGGGACCCGCGTCGCCAGTGCGACGACGGCACGTGTCCGTCGGAGACCATGGTGAGGGACCACGTCTATTGCACGGCCGCGTGCGCGGCCGACGTCGAATGCCCCGATGGCTTCGTGTGCGTCGACGTCGGCGCCGGGTCCTTCTGCGCCCGCGATCTGCCTCCCGGATAGTGGCGTCGCGACGAGGGTCGGGTACTCTGGCCCGGTGGAGCTTCTGATCGCGCTCGCCGTCGCGCTCGCCGTGGTCGGCATCGTCGCCCTCGTCGTGCAGAAGACGCAGCCGGCCCTGTCCGCGGGAGACGACCCCAAGGCGCGCGCGTGGGAGATGTTCCAGATGGTCGCCGAAGAGGTCGGCGGGCTGACGGTGGTGAAGACCGACGACGGGTGGCCCCGCCTCCGTGGGCTGGTCGACGGGCTCGACGTGGAGATCGACTACGACAACCACCTGGCCAAGGGCCTCGAGGCGATGCTCGGCATGCGGTGCCGGATCCCCGAGGCGGAGGGCTCGCCGCCGACGGTGGTCTGGGTCGGCAGCGTCGACGTGCTGCACGCGCACTACGGGCGGCCTCGCCCGGCGGGAGACGCCGACGGCCTGTTCGAGGTGTACACGCGCCGCGAGCCGACGGCGTCGGAGTGGTGGCAGGACAAGGAGCTGTACGAGGTCCTCGCGACGCTGCCGGGCGCAGGCGTGGTCCTCGAGGACGGGCAGCTCACGGTCGTCTTCGTCGACCTGGACGCAGACTCCATCCGTACCGCGCTGGGCGTTCCGTCCCTCATTCGCCGCGGCGTCCGACAGGTCACGCTCCACTGAGCGCCTCGCGCTGGCCGAGCGCCCGCGGGGGCACGCTCCCTTGGCTCGAAGGCGGGGAGAGACTAGATTTGGGGCGTTCCCGATGCCTCCCACGAGCAGCCAAGCGCATTGCATGATCGCGTACGCGCTCGTGAGCGCCCTCGTGGCGTGCGACGGGCCGTGCGACCCGAGCGCGCCCGGAGTGATCTGCGCCCTCGCGGGCACCGGTGAGTTCGGGTTCAACCGCGACGGCCACCCCCCGGAGGAGACCGACTTCTACCTGCTCTCGGCGGTGCGACGGGGACCTGAGGGCCGCATCTACCTCATGGACTTCAACAACCAGCGAGTGCGTCGCATCGACGACGAAGGGCTGGTGCGAACCGTCATCGGCAACGGGTTTCACGCCCTCGCCGACCCGACGGTGCCGGCGATCGACTCGCCCCTCGAGAACCCCGTCGACTTCGCGTTCGCGCCCGACGGCGCCCTCGTGTTCACCTCCTATCACGACCCGCGCGTCATGCGTCTGGAGGCGGACGGAACGCTGAGCGTCCTCGCGGGCACGGGCGAGATCGGGCTCCGGGGAGTCGAGGGCGACTTCGAGGACGCGCTCTTGGCGCAGTTCAACCAGCTCGACGGCATCGCGATCGACGACGCCGGCGCCATCTACGTCTCGGACAGCCTCACCCACCGCGTTCGGGTCATCCGCGACGGCGTCGTGTACCCCGTCGCGGGGACTGGCGAGCGGGCCTTCTCGGGCGACGGGGGGCCCGCCACCGCGGCCGCGCTCCACTGGCCGACGGCCATCGAGCTCGACGCCGACGGCGCGCTCTACATCGCAGACAGCCTCAACCACGCCATCCGGCGCGTGGCCCCCGACGGGACGATCACCACGGTCGCGGGGACCGGAACGCCGGGCTTCTCGGGCGACGGGGGGCCGGCGACCGAGGCGCAGCTGAACCAGCCGAACGGCCTCGCGATCGACCCCGACGGCGTCCTCTACGTCGCGGACCGCGAGAGCTTCCGCATCCGTCGGATCGGCACCGACGGGGTGATCGAGACCATCGCGGGCACCGGAGAGCGCGGGTGGTCCGGAGACGGCGGCCCCGCGCTCGACGCTCGCTTCGGCCATGTCGCGCGCATCGCGCTCGATGGCGACCACCTCCTGGTCGCCGATCAGTCCAACGCGTGCGCGCGTCGAATCAGGCTGCCCTGAGCCTCACGGCTCGGTGCACGTTCCGAGGTAGCCGACCGGAGGGTCGCCGCAGCCCTGGTGGCACTGCGCGCAGCGAGCGGGGTTGTCCTCGTCGACCACGAAGTCGGCGTCGATGCCCTGCCAGTACCAGTCGAGGTCGAGCGGCGCGCTGCCGTCCTCGAGGCGCTGCATCACCGTCCACCGGACGACCTCGCCGCTGCAGTCCGCGTCGCCGAAGTCGTACTCCTCCTTGACGACGATGGAGCCGACCGGGAAGGGGTCCATGCGGTTCTCGTAGGGACCGAGCGCGTCGGGGTCGGCGAGTACGCGGATCACGTGGAGATCGTGATCGCCGCTCTGCCGGCAGCCGCGCACCTCCGTGTAGGTGTCCGCGTAGTCGATCGGCAGGATGGGGTCGGGGGGCGGAGGCGGGGGCGGCTCCATCGGACACCCCCCGAGCAGCCCCGCCGCCACCAGCGCGAGCCCCGCCGCGCAGAGTCTGTGCGCGTGCCTCATGGGGTGTTGAACACGCGGATGACGCTGTTGCCTGTGTCGGCCACGTAGAGGCGGCCGTTCGCCCACTCCAGACCGAAGGGGAGGTTGAAGACCGCGTCCTCGGGAGGACCGCCGTCGCCGGCGTAGCCGTTCTCGCCGCACGTCCCGGCGACGCGGTCGATCGTCCCGTCGGGGTAGATGGCGCGCACGCAGTGGTTGCGCACATCGGTGAAGTAGAGCGTTCCGTCGTCGGCGATGTCGAGGTCGACCGGGTAGTCGAGGAGCGCGTCGACCGCCGCGCCTCCGTCGCCCGCGTAGCCGGACTGCGCGATGCCGTCCACCGGCGGCTGCCCGGCGACGCGGTGGACGATCCCGGCGGTGTCGATCATGCGGATCAGGTGGTTGCCCGTGTCGGCGAAGTAGAGGTTGCCCGCGTCGTCGTAGACGATCCGGCCCGCCGGGGTGGCTGACTGGCCGAAGGGCTGCGCCATGCGCAGCTCGGTGGCCGGACCTTCGTCGCCCGCGTAGCCGGGAGTGCAGGGTCGCGAGCACCACTCGGCCGGGTCACCGCACGTCATCTTGCCGGAGCCGTCGGGGCACTGCACCGGGTCGACGCCGTCGGGGCATGGGCCGGGGCCGCCCGGAGCGGGGGCGTCGATGACGCAACGCCCGTAGAGGAGGTCGATGTTGCCCGCCTCGTCGATGCGGCGCAGGACCTGGTTCGCCTGGTCCATGATGACGAGGCTCCCGGTCGGGTCGAACGCGATGCTGGCGGGCAGGTCGAGCGTGGCAGTCAGCGCGGGCCCGCCGTCCCCGAAGTACGCGCGCCGCCCGTCGCCGCAGCTATCTGCCACCTCCCCGGTGGCGAGGTCGACGACGCGGATCTTGCTGTTGTGCCACGCGGCCATGATGAGCTGCGTGCCCGTCTCGTCGAGGATCATGTTCGTGGGGTGGTTGAAGTCGCCGTTGGCCGGGTCGTCGAGCGAGCCGCCGAGCTCGCCTCGGCCCGCCACCCAGCGGAGCTGGCCATCCGCCGTGAGCTCGCGCAGGCGGTGGTTGTTCCAGTCGAGGATGAGGAGCTCGCCGTCCGGCTCCTCGAGGATGTCCTGCGGGAGCGAGAGCCGCGCCTCGAGCGCCGGGTAGGGCGTGTCGTCGGCGTCGCGATCGTAGCCGTTGTCGCCGTTGCCGACGATCGTGCAGATGACGCCGGTGCTCGGGTCGCACGGTGCGTCGCACGCGACGAGCGCCAGCGCGAGGAGGATGTGGGTCGTGTACCTCATCGGGCCACCATCACGATGCGGTTGTTGAGTGAGTCCATGACGTAGAGGTTGCCGGCGTCGTCGAAGGCGACGCCGAAGGGCCGGCGCAGCATCGTCTCGGTGCCCGGGAGCCCGTCCTCGTTGAGGCCGAGCTCGCCCGTGCCGACCACCGTGCGGATGACGTTGGTCGAGAGGTCGACGGCGCGCACGCGCCCGTTGTTCGTGTCGGCGAAGTAGAGGTCGCCGTCTGGACCGATCTCGAGGTCGCGAGGCCCGTTCAGCGCGGCCTCGAGCGCGGGCCCGCCGTCCGGGCCGTCGCCGGCCTCGCCCGTGCCCGCGAAGCCATCGATCGTGCCCGTCTCGAGGTCGATCACGCGGATGCGGTTGGCCTCGGTGTCCGACACATAGAGGCGCCCCTCGTGGAAGACGATCCCACCGCTGGGGTTGGGGTTGGAGCCCGCCGCCCACGAGAACTGCGCGTCGATGGCCATCCCGCCGTCGCCGCCGCCGCCGACGGTGCCGTCGCCGGCGATGGTGTCGATGATCCCGGCCGTGTCGATGCGTCGGATGCGCTGGTTCTGCTGGTCGACGATGTAGAGGTTGCCCGCGTCGTCGAAGGTCCCATCCGACAGCTGCTTGAAGAGCGCGCCCTCCACGGGACCGCCGTCGCCCGCGTACCCCGCGCCCGCCCCGCACACCACGCGAACGAACCCGTCGTCGGGATCGATGCGGAGCACCTTGTGGTTGTGCCAGGCGATGACGACGAGGTCGCCGTCGGGGCCGAGGAGCAGGTTGGTCGGGTGGTTGAGCTGCCACTCCGCGCCCGGCGCGCCGTCCGCGGGGATCCCTCCGAGGGGCCCGTCGCCGGGGAAGACGGGATCGGTCCACCCGACCATCGACTCGACCTGCCCGTCGGGGTGGATGCGGCGCAGGAGGAAGTTGTTGAAGTCGCTGATCCACGCCGTCCCGTCGGGGAGGAAGATCATGTCCTGCACCTGGGCCAGGCGGGTCTCCTGGCGGTGAAGGTCGCCGTTGAACCCCTCCTCGCCGTAGACGCCCGCCCACGTGCACGCGTGGCCCGACTCCAGACCGTCGCACGGGTCGGGGTCGCCTTCGCACCCCGTCACGGCCAGGGCCATCCCGAGCGCGGCCGCCGCCATCTGCCTCGAGCTCGTCGTCATCTCACTCCACTCCGGTCACGATGGTCTCACCACGATGCAGCAGCACGCCCCGCGCGAGCGGGAACGAGGCGGTCCTTCCACCGACCGCCCAGACGCCGCCGCTAGGGTCGATCCACACCGCGTGGAGGTTCTCGTCCACCGCCAGATCCGTCTCTTCCGTGTGCCAGCCCGCTCCGTCCCGCGCAAGCACCGTGCCGTACGCGCCGACCGCGAAGCCGGCGTCGGCGTCGCCGAGGACCACACCGGAGAGGCCCGGAAGCGCGGGGTCGGGTGTCACATCGTGCCAACCGTCGCCCTCGTTCTCCACGACGATCCCGCTGCTCAGTCCGCCGACCGCCGCGTAGCGCCCCTCGTTGGCGCTGACGGTGAAGAGCGAGGAGCCCACACCGGTCGTCATCGGGGTGAGCGCGCTGCCGTCCCAGTGCAGCGACACCCCGTTGCTCCCGACCAGCCACGCGTCGTTGGCGGACCGACCCTGGACCTTCCAGATGGCGGCGCCGGTGGGGACCTCGGCCGGGAGCGTCGGCTCCTCGACCCACGCGTCGCCGTCGAGCCGCCAGGCGAAGCCGCCGGTGGCGTCGGACGCGCCGCCGACCGCCCACACGTCGCTCGGTGAGGCCCCCCAGATCCCGAACACGGTCTCGGTCCCCGGCGTGGTCATCGGGGTGAAGGTCCCGCCTTCGTAGCGAAGGATCGCGCCGCCCTCTCCGCCCATGTAGATCGGTCCGCCCTCGAAGCCGAAGACCCACCAGAGCGCGCCCGTGTGGCCGGTCTCGACGCGCTCCCATCGGTTGCCATCGAAGTGCAACACCTCGGGGCCCATCCCCACGTCGCCGCCGACCGCCCAGACATCGGTCGCGCTCGTGCCCCAGACGGAGAGGAGCGCGCCGTCGAGCTCGGAATGGACCAGCTGCCAGCTCGGCTTCGGAGGCCCGCAAGCCACGCACAAGAAGAGAATCGGGATGAGGAGACGAGCCGTCACGCGGCGATTCTTGCACGGGTGCGGTCGCGCTGGCGACCCCCGAAGTCCCGTCGGTCGTGTTGCACCGGCAGCCGCCCTGCCGCGGACGCGACCGAGCGCCAAGACATCGCCACGGGGCGGCCGCGTGCTGTATTGTTCCGTTCGCAGGGCAGGATGGGTGAGGCTCGAGACGGAAGCGCGCCGCGCGGGGCGCGGAAGAAGAAGAGCGGAGTGCAGCGCCGCGTCGAGGAGGAGCGCCCCGGCTTCGGCGACGTACCCAAGAGCGGAGAGATCGCGAAGGACCCGTGGGTTCATGAGACCCTCGCGGGGCGCTATCGCGTCATCTCCCTCCTCGCCAAGGGAGGCATGGGGCGGGTCTACGTGGCCGAGCACCTGGGGCTCGGTACGCGCGTGGCCATCAAGCTCCTGCCCAGCGAGGGCGTGCCGCCGTCTCACGTGGAGCGCTTTCGCCGCGAGGCCCAGTCGGCGGGGCGCCTCCGCAGCCCGCACGTGCCCGAGATCCACGACTTCGGCCAGCTGTCGGACGGCAGCTTCTACTTCGTGATGGAGATGCTGGTCGGCGAGGACCTCAACCAGCTGCTCTGTCGGGAGGGCACGCTGACGGCGGCCCGCGCGCTCCGGCTCCTCCGGCAGATCGCCAACGCGCTCGACGCCGCGCACGCGCAAGGTTTCGTGCACCGCGACCTCAAGCCCGAGAACATCTTCGTGGTCGTCGACATCGTCTACGAGGACTTCGTGAAGGTCCTCGACTTCGGCATCGCCAAGTCGCTGATGAAGAAGTCGCGCTCGCTCACCGAGGCTGGCTCCATCCTCGGCACGCCGGGGTTCTTGCCGCCCGAGCAGGCCCTGGCCAACGGGTCCGAGGAGGTCTCCCCCGCGTCGGACGTCTACTCGCTCGCCGCGATGGCGCTCGAGATGCTGACCGGCGAGCTCCCCCTCCAGGACGACGCCAACATCGCGGTCATGCTCCGCAGGCTGGTCTCGGACCCGCCCCGCCTCCCGAGCGAGCTGGGGCTCGACGTGCCAGGGCTCGACGAGGTCTTCGCGAAGGCGCTCGCCAAGCAGCCCCGGGAGCGGCACCAATCGGCGGGCGAGCTGGTCGACGCGCTCGAGGCCGTGCTGGCGGACGGCGGCCTCCCGGAGCGCGCGTGGCCGGGCCCGGAGCTCGCGTCCCCGCTCCGACCGCCGCGCGACCCGCGCGCGAGCGAGCGACCCACGCTGGACGCGCTGGTGCCCGTGTCCGAAGAAGAGGAAGAGGCCACCGCCGCGCCTCCCGTCCGGCCGAGCCCGACCACCGGGTCTGCTTGGTTGCCCCTCGCGCTGCTCGCGCTCGGCCTCGCCCTGGGCCTGGCGCTCGGCCTGGCCCTCGGCTGATTGATCACTCGGCGTCGGCGAGGCGCTCCACCAGCCCGATCAGCTCCGCCATCGGGGCCGGCTTCACGAAGTGCGCGTCGAAGCCCACGCGCTCGGACTCGAGGCGGGCCTCCGCCCGGCCGTCCCCGGTCAGCGCGATCAGGCGCGGGCGGTCGCCGTTGGTCCGGAGCGTTTCGCCCAGTCGATGCCCGTGAAGGTGAGGGAGCCCGAGGTCCACGATGGCCACGTCGAAGCGCGCGCGGCGCGACTCCTCGATGCCCTTCAGGCCGTCCTTCGCGGTCATCACCTCCATCCCGCGTTTCCGTAGCGCGAGGGAGACCATCTCCAGGGTGTCCCAGTCGTCATCGATGATGAGGACACGGATGGGCGCGGTGCGCTCGGTGGGTTGGGCTCGTCCGCCTTCGTCTGCCAGCACGTTGGACACTCTCCGATTGATGGAGAGGGTAGGTCCTCGCGTGGCGTCGACAACGCTCGGGTGGCTATTCCCAGCGCCACTCGAGCGCGTCGAGGGAGGCGTCGCCGTCGATGTCCCAGTAGCTGAAGAGCGCGTCGGACAGCTCGAGGTCGGTCACCGAGCCGTCGTCGTCGCCGTCGTAGTGAGCGAAGACGCGGACCCGCTCGAGGCCCGCGTGCAGCTCGGCCCGGTCCAGCGCGCCGTCGTTACTCGTGTCCCACTGGTCGAAGCGGACCTCGATGCGGCTCGGGAACCAGGCGACGACGGCCCGGCCGAGCTCGGACTCGTCGATGGCCCCGTCGCGGTCGAGGTCCCACGCCGCGTAGAGCCCGTTGGCGGTCTCGGCGTGGTCGAGGCGGCCGTCCTGGTTGGCGTCGAAGTCGTCGTAGAACCCCTCGATCGCCCCGTAGAACTCCGCGCTGGTCACCGTCGCGTCCTGATCGACGTCCATGTCGTCGAAGGCGGCGCGGCGAGGACCGGGGTCCCCGACCGGAGTGGTACGAGCGTGTTCACTGGAGGCGCCGCAGCCCACGAGCGTCAGGAGGAGTCCGAGGGCGGCGAGGGCACCGAGGAGACGGTTGCGTTCCATGGCGAGACCACGACGCAGCGGCCGTGCCAGCCTCTCGACGCGCCCAGGAGACGTCAGCCCGTCGCGTTTCGTCACGCCGTGACGTGTGCGTGGGGCGCGCCGCACACGCACGGTTCACGGTGTGCGTGTCGCGGCCCGTTCACGTGCAGCTTTCCAGGTCCGTGCGTGCGCGACACGCGCCCGAGGACACCGCTCAGCAGTCGAGGCCGTCGGGGACGATCGCCGTGCCGCAGCCGCCCGGGGCGTCGCCCAGCGCCATGCCCCCGAAGTGAGACGCGTATACGGCGCCGAGCACGAGCAGCACGCCGGCGGCCAGCCGCACGATCAGCTGCCCGGCGTGCTTGCCCTCGCCCCCGCCGGGGAGCGCGGCCCAGCGGGTGAGGTGCAAATGCGTCCAGATCCAGGCCGGCGCGCTCGCGAGCAGGGCGCGCGGGTAGACGCCGGCGGCGGCGAAGGCCAGCAGCCCGAGGACCGCGAGGCCGAGCAGCACGCGCGTCACGCCCAGGGTCCACGCCGGGCCGTGGGTGACGACGAGCGTCCGGTAGCCGCGCCCGCGGTCCTCGTCGCGCTGGAAGACCTGCGCCGCGAAGTAGAGACCGAGCATGAAGCTGACCGTGAGGGCGAGGGTCACGATCGCGCGCCACGTCAGCGGCGTGTCCGCGGCCCACCAGCCGGCGAGGGGCGAGATCACGCCGTAGCCCACCGCGTTGACGAAGGGGCCGCCGAGCGCGCTGCCCTTCCACGCCGCGCGCGGGTGCGAATAGAGGACGGCCAGGACGGCGCAGGCGAGCGAGCAGCCCAGGACGACCGGGCCGAGCGCGGCCGCGATGGCCACGGAGGCCGCGAGCGCCGCGTACCCGGCCGGGCCCGCCGCCGACGGAACCGCGACCGCGCGCCCGAGCAGCACCGCCCCGCTGTCGCGGTCGAGCACCGCGTTGAGCCAGAGCGCGCCCGCGTGCCCGACCAGCCACGACGCGAAGAGGAGCGCCAGCGTCGGCGCGGCCACCCACGGGTGAATCGTCGAGCCGCGCTCCCACAGGCCGTACCCGTATCCGAAGAGGGGCAGACACGCGATCAGCCAAGCCCCCTTCGGACGCGCCAGGATCAACAGCCGAACGACGACCGACACGAGTCGGCCATCATGCCAGCCGGCCGGGGCCCCGGCCAGCGCCTCAGCCGGCAGCGCTCGCTGGCGCGAGCGGGCTCCGGCCACGACACTGAGGCGGTGAGCGAGCCCACGCGCACGAAGGATGGGCGCTACGTCGTGATCGACGGGCGGAAGTGGCGGGCCACCGACCCCTCCATCCCCGAGCCGCTCCGGGTCGCGCTCGTGAAGGAGCTGATGGCCGCTCGTCGGGCCGTACGTGCCGCGGCATCGGATGAGGAGGCGGTCCGCGCCGCACGGGGACGTGTTCGAGACGCGAAGGTCGCCCTCGGGGAGCGGGGATGCCCCTGGTGGGAGGAGGCGACCGACGAGCAGCTGGCTCCGCGCCTCGCGGCCGCCTTCCGAGCGCTCCTCCGGGGTCGAGCCGAGGACGCGACCGTTTGCCCCAGTGACGGGGCCCGGGTCGCGGGGGGCGAGGGCTGGCGCGCGCGGATGGACCTGGCGCGCCGCGTCGCGCAGGAGGGGGTTGCCCGTGGAGAGCTCCAGCTGCTGCGCGGTGGTGAGCCGGTGGAGGAGGGGGCCGAGCTCCATGGTCCGATCCGGGTCGGGCGCGGGCCGCGCTTCCGCTGAGCCCAGTCGTCTGTGACCGCTGATTCGCGGGCATGGGCATGGGTGAGGGGCAGGCAGGCTGAAGAATGCGAGGGGGCACTTCTACGACGCCATCGCGTGGGCGCGCGCCAGCGCGTCGCGGAGCTCTCGCTCGATGCGGCGTCGCTCCAGTGGGTCGCTCGCCCGGAGCACGGCGGCGGGATGCCACGTGGGCAGCAGCGAGGGCCCGAGGTCGCTCTCGAGCACGCGTCCACGCACCGCGGCGAGCTTCACCGTCTGACCGAGCAGCGCTCGCGTCGGCGTGAGCCCCATCGGGACGACCACCCGCGGGTTCGCGAGCTCGATCTCCCGGAGCAGCCACGGGCGGCACGCGCGTACGTGCTCGAGCGTAGGTCGCTGATGGAGGCGCCGCTTGCCTCGTCGCGTGAAGCGAAAGTGCTTGACCGTGTTGGTCAAGCGGAGAGCAGCGCGCGGCACGCCAGCGTCACGGAGCGCCGCGTCGAGCACCGCGCCCGCGGGTCCGACGAACGGCTTCCCTTCGAGGTCCTCCTCGTCGCCCGGTTGTTCACCGACGAGCATCACGCCGCCACTCGCCCCGACGCCGGGAACCGCCTGGGTCGCCGCTCGACAGAGCGCGCACGCGGCGCAGCGTCGAACGCCATCAGCGAGCGCCTCGAGGCTGTCCGCCGCGTCCGCCGCCTCGCGCGTGTCCGGCGCCGACGCCGTCTGCATCTCTGTCGCGCGCGCACCCGCGGTCCGCACGAGCTCCGGGATCAGCGCGGCTTCGGGCAACGTGCGCCAGTGCTTCAGCGGCATCTCGGCGCGCATCGCTCTCGGGTTCACGCGCGCGGGGTTGAAGATCGACGCGTAGTAGGCGCGCCAGGTCTCGTCCATCGCGTCGGCGTCCGGCACGCCCGCCTCGCGCCGACCGCTCCCCTCGCCGTAGCGCAGGTGGCTCCCATCGAACGCGACCGACTCGTGTGGGGTGATGATCACCCATCGCATGTCGCTGAAACGGTCGGCGAAGAAGGGGCCGACCAGCCTCATCACGTGGTGCTCTGCGCCGTGCCAGGCGGCGAAGGTGCCGTCGTCCAGCTTCCGGAAGCGGACGAAGGCGGTTGCCTCGTGGGCATCCCGTCGGACCGCGCTGTCGAGCGCGCGCAAGGCCGCGACCTCGGGGTCCGCCCGGTCCTCGAGGAGCGCGGGCGCGCCGTGGGTCAGCCGCCATGCGACGCGGTAGAGCAGGTCGTAGCGGTCGGCGTCCGCGTGACACGCAACCCGGCGCGCGATGGTGAAGAAGCGTCGCGGCGCCTTCGCTCCGGCGCGGGGGCTGACCGGCTGGCCCTCACCCAAAGAGAGCAGCGTCGTCTGCGCTCGGGAGTCGGTCACGCGGACGTCCTCTGGCGGGAGCCCTTCGGCGAGCAGGCGTCGAAATGGCGCCCGCCACCCGTCGGGGCCGCGCTCGACCACGACCTCCCGCATCAGAGCTGCCCGTCCCGTGCGCTCGCCCGCGCGCCGAAGAGCTCGAGCTGCTCGGGCGGCTTCACGCGCGCTCGCAGGTCCATGCGGTCCAGCCAACGCGCCGCGTCGGAGCCCGGCAGGTCTAGAAAGGGTCTCACCTTGCGGGTCGAGATCCGGAGTCGCCGCAGGTCGTCGAGCGTCAGGCGTCGGTGCTTGCGCGCCGCCAAGATCGCGTCGACGCCACGTGTGCCGAGGCCGGGCACCCTCAGGAGCTGCTCGCGGTCGGCGCGCATGGGATCGATCGGGAAGAGCGCGCGATGTCGGAGGGCCCAGGCCAGCTTCGGATCCATATCGTCCGGCAGGTTCGGCCGGCTCGCGTCCACGAGCTCGTCCACCGCGAAGCCGTAGAACCGCAAGAGCCAGTCGGCCTGATAGAGACGGTGCTCGCGTATCAGCGAGGGCCGCGCGACGGGGAGCGCCCCGTCGGCGTGCGGGGTGGGGCTGTACGCGGAGTAGTAGACGCGTCGGAGTCGGTGCCGCGTGTAGAGCGCGTCGGCGGTCTCGAGGACGTCTCGGTCCGGGGTGGGGGTCGCGCCGACGATCATCTGGGTGCTCTGCCCGGCCGGAGCGAAGCGCTTGGAGCGTCGATCGCGATCCTCGTCGATGCGCGCCTTGGTCACCTGCATCGCCCGGTCGATCTCCGTCGCGCGCTTCTCCGGGGCGAGCTTCGCGAGGTCTCTGCGGGTCGGCAGCTCGACGTTGCAGCTGATCCGGTCGGCCCACCGACCGGCCTCGGCGATGGCTTCGTCCGAGGCGCCTGCCACCGTCTTGAGGTGAATGTAGCCTCCGAAGCCGCGCTCCTGTCGGAGGGTCCGCGCGACCTCGACCATCTCCGCCATCGTGTGGTCGGGGCTCTTGAGGACGCCGCTCGAGAGAAACAGGCCCTCGATGTAGTTGCGACGGTACATCTCGACCGTGAGGTGCACGACCTCGGCTGGCGTGAAGCGCGCGCGAGGCACGTCGCTCGACGTGCGGTTCACGCAGTAGAGGCAGTCGAACACGCAATAGTTGGTCAGCAGGATCTTGAGCAGCGACACGCACCGCCCATCCGGCGTGTAGGAGTGGCAGATCCCGTTCGACGTGTTGCCGAGTCCGCGACCCCCCTGGGTGGCACGCCCCTTCGCGCCGCTGCTCGCGCAGCTGGCGTCGTACTTGGCGGCGTCGGCGAGGATCGTCAGTTTGCGGTGGAGCTTCATGTCTCGAGCTCGCCCACCCCCCACGCTGAGTAGCGGCGCACTGACCGGATGTCCAGTGCAAGTGAAAACGGGGTCTCGGACGCCGATGCTCGAGAGGTCCCGGGAACGAGACAGCGAGCTGAGGCCGAACAGGACGCTCGCGCGAACCCGAGACCTCGCGATAGGCTCTGCGGCGGAGGCGAGGTTCTTGCTGAGTATCGACGCGGTGGAGCGGCGCTTTGCGGAGCGCGACTGGAACGACCTCGAAGACGTCGCGACGGCGACGCTTCGCGAGGCGGGCACCGAAGAGGGGCTGCGTGCGCTCGCGCGTGTGGCCCGCGCACGCGCCGTCGAAGGGCACCCGGAGGACGCGGCGCGGCTCGCGCACGCCGTGCTGTGCGCGGTCGACCCCGAGGCCGCGGACGAAGGTGAAGACGAGGGCAGCTACCAGCGCCTGCAGACGCGTACCTGGGCGCGGTGGAGTCTCCAGGTGCTCGTGCGCGAGGCGCCCGATGGGCTCGCGATCGACGCCCTGCCGGAGTCGGACCGCGAGTCGGTCGCCCCGCCGGAAGCGCCGCTGGATGTCCCGCCTCCCTCGGACCTCGACGCGCTCGAGGCCCAGATCGACGCGCGCCTCCCCATCGACGACGGAATCGCCTTCGCGGACGCCCTCTGGGCGTCCGTCCGCGCGATCGAGCGCTGCGAGAAGGACGGCCTCGGCGCGGCGGTGATGCGGGCCAGCCGCGTGGTCCTCGGCCGCTACGAGAAGGCCATCCGCACCGTCAGCGACGAAGGCGAGCTGGCCCTCACGCCCTTCCAGCGCACGCTTCGGCGGGCCTTGCTGCGCGCCTGGCAGTCCGCGCCCGACGACGACAAGGAGTACCGCGAGACGCGTGAGTGGATGCTCGCCGAGCGCTCCGGCGCGGTGCGCATCATCGACTTCGATCCCGACGCGATGACCCTGCGCGCGCGGGAGGCGCTGCTCGCCGCGCTCGAGGAGAAGCACGAGCGGGCTCGGACGACGATGCGCTACGCGTTTGCGATGCTCCACTTCGGCAAGGGGCTCATCGACGAGGAGCGCTACGTGTCGCTCGCGCGCGACCTCGGGGCCACGACCACCCTGGTCGACGTGCTCATCGAGATGGGCCGCGGCGGAGAGGCGGCGGAGGCGGCGCTCGACGCCGTGCGCGGCGAGGCCGGGCCCGGTCACCTCGAGGCGCTCGCGATCGCGAAGCAGCTCGACGAGGCCGGCGAGACCGACGCGGCCATCGAGCTGATGCAGGTCGTCACCAAGGACAGCCTCGAGTCGAGCTGCGATCACTGGCTCGCGCAGCGGCTGAGTGATCTCGGCCGCGACGAAGAGGCGCTCGCGGTGCTCGAGCGGCGCTTCCACAAGCGCACGGGGCTCTCGACCTACGCCGAGCTGCGCGAGCACGCGCCGGAGAAGGCGTGGCCCGCGCTCCGCGAGAAGATCATGGAGCGGCTCGCCCAGCGGCGCCTGCACCGCGTGATCATCGACATCGCCCTCGAGGAGCGGGACGGTGAGCTGCTCGAGGCGCACGCGAAGGGCCTCGACGACGGTCAGCGCGAGTACCTCGCGGGCCGCCTCGACGTGCACCAGGACCTCTTCGAGCCCGCGTTCGTCGCGAAGCTCATCGCCTCGCTGGCGGTCAGCAGCAATGGGCAAGTCGTCTTCCGGCACGCGAGCGTGCCTCCGCCCGCGCGCGTGCGGCACGCCAAGTACGGCGTGGGCGACGTCGTCAGCCACGAGGGCGAGGGCGAGGAGCGCAAGCTCACGATCGAGTTCAAGACCTTCGGGACGAAGACGATCCTCGAGCGCTTCGTCAAGCCGGTCACGGACTGACGGGTGGGCTGACGGGCGCGAGCATCCTCAGGACGTTCTCCGCCACCGCGCCCGCGTCGTGGGGCACGTCGAGCTCGGTCGCGATCTCGGTGCCCAGCACGAGCGCCAGCAGCAGCTGCGCCACCGCGTCCGCGTCCAGGTCTGCGCGGACCGTCCCCGCCTCCTGCCCGCGCCGCGCCGTGATCGCCAGCCGCGCGCGCGCCTGCTCGATGAGCTCCAGGTAGGTCGCGTGGAGCTCGGGAGAGCGCGCGCAGGCCTCGAGGATCTGATGCGGCCGCACCTCGCCGCGGAAGGGGAACGCGCCGCTCTTCACCGCGATGGCGAAGGTGCGCACGATGGTCGCGAGGTCGGCGCCTGCCTCTCCGGCCATGAGGATCGCGTCGATGAACCCGCCCATGATCTTTTCGACCACCGCGACGATGAGGTCGTCCCGGCTCGAGAAGTGGACGTAGAACGCGCCGCGCGTGAACCCCGCGTGCTTGCAGATCGCGTCGAGGCTCGGGCCGCCGAGGCCCTCGCGCGCGAAGAGCTCCGTGGCCGCGTCGATCAGCCGCGCCCGGGTCTTCTCCGCCGCCTCGGCGCGCGTCTTCGTCGTGGTCACGCCTTGACTTACGAGGCCGGAGGGCTCACATCAAGGCCACATACGAGCTCGTATGTGAAATCTCAGGGTCCAGCCCTCGCCCCATGAATCACGGGCGAAACCGCATACGAAATCGTATGTGAGGTGAAATGCGGGCCCCGAAGCCGACGTAGGGGACGAGCATGACGACGATGGTCGGGGTGGCGCCGACGGGCGCCGAGGATGGACGAGACATGAGCGTGAGCGAGGGGAAGGGCCTGCCCCAGCTGCCGGAGGTTTCGGCGTGGCGGATGGTCTCGCGGGCCGCGCTGGTGACCGCGGTCTTCGTGTGGTTCGTCTCCCTGCGCCTCCTCGATCTGGTCGGGCTGCGCTGGCTCGCCTTCACCCTCACGGGCCAACGCGCGCGCTACGAGCGGCTGAGCGGCCCGGTCGCCTTCCGCCGCGCGTTCGAGGTCCTCGGCCCGACCTACGTCAAGCTCGGCCAGCTCGTCGCGTCCGGCGAGGCGCTCTTCCCCGAGCGCTACAGCGAGGAGTTCCGCAAGCTCCTCGACCGCGTGCCGCCCTTCGACTTCGCGGACGTGGAGCGCACCATCGAAGCCGACGTCGACGGCGCGGCCGCGCGCTTCGCCTACATCGATCCTTCGCCCATCGCGGCGGCGAGCATCGCGCAGGTGCACGCGGCCACCCTCGACGACGGCGAGGAGGTCGTCGTGAAGGTGCAGCGCCCGGGCATCGGAGAGCTCGCCGCGGCCGACATCGCCCTGATGCGCATCTTCGCCCGCGTCGCGCATCGGGTCAGCCTGCACGCGCGCCGCGCGAACGCGCTCGCCATCATCGAGGACTTCGAGGCGAACCTCGTGGAGGAGCTCGACTTCCGGAACGAGGCCGGGCGCATGCGCGAGTTCAACCAGGTGATGAAGGCGATGGGCACCGACAGCGTCGCCGCCCCGCGCATCGAGGACGACCTGAGCGGCCCGCGCGTGCTGACGATGGAGCGCTTCGACGGCTGGCGCCTCGACGACACCGCCTCGATCCTCGCGAGCGACTTCGACGCCGAGGAGCGCCTGCTGACGGGGATCCGCGCCTGGTTCCAGACCCTCATCTGCAAGGGGTTCTTCCACGGCGACGTGCACGCGGGGAACTTCCTCCTGCTGAAGGACGGCCGCATCGGCTACCTCGACTTCGGCATCGTCGGCGTCTTCACCGAGGACCAGAAGAAGAACGTGCTCGAGTACGTGCTCGGCTTCCAGAGCCGCGACTTCGAGCGCGTGGGCCGCTCCATGCTCGCCATGGGCGTGACGGACGAGTCCAAGATCGAGTTCGACGTGTTCGTCGTCGACCTCACCGAGGCCTACGCCCCGCTCATCGACGGCCGCAAGATGAAGGAGCTGATCCCGAACATCATGCGCGTCGGCCGCAAGCACCAGCTCCGCATGCCGCGCGATCTGGTGCTCGTCACCAAGCAGCTCGTCTACCTCGACCGCTACAGCCGCGCGCTGGGCGGCGAGGGCATGAACGTCCTGACCGACCAGCGCCTGAGCAACCTGATCATGCAGGACATGCTCGCGGCGATGTTCGCCCCGACCTGAGCCCTCAGATCCGGCGGAACGCGCCGAAGGTCTCGTCGGGGACTGCCTCGAGCCGGTGGACGCGCTCTCCCATTCGCAGCTCCACCGGCACGCACGCGCCGTCTTCGTCGCGCTCGAACCCAGCCTCGGTCTCCGGACCGACACGGAAGAACTGCGACGCTCCGCCCAGGCAGCCGGGCTCGGACTCGAACCACCACCGGTACTCCGAGCACTCCGAGCCCGACTCGACCGAGGCGGGCTCCGAACAGCCGGCGTCCGCGTAGACGGGGGCTACTTGATGTGCTCTCGCCGGAACGCAGCGCATGACGCCGTTCACATCCCGAGGCGCGCAGTCACCGCCGAGCGAGGCGTCCTCGAACGTGCCCAAGTGGAATGGCGGATATGACGCCATCCACGCGGTGCGGCCGCGGATTCGACGCAACCGCCCGGTTCCTTCGGGCCGGTTCGAGAGGGTGGCCACACGTCCCTCCGGCAGCTCGACCGGGCGGTGGAACGTCGCGTCTTCCCGGACCGAGCAGGTCAGGGACTCGGCCGGGATCTCCTCGCCGGCTCCGTACACGGTCACCTCCTCCACCGCGCATCCGGTCTCGTCGAAGCGGGCAGACACGAACTCCTCGGTCGGCGGGAACAGCGCGCAGCTCGCCTCGACGCGCTCGACCAGGGGCCCGCCGCAGTCCCCGCTCGGATCTCTGGCGATGCCCCAACGACCCACCAGGCATGGGATGGGCCCACTTCGCGCTCCGAACGGAACGCAGAAGTCCTCGCGCCCGTGGTCGTAGAACGAGTTCCAGAACCGTGAGCCATCGTCACCCACCAGGTAGGTAGCACCCAGGCGCTCGACGCCCGAGCGCTCCCCCACGACGAGCTCCGCGCTCACGAATTGCTCGTCGGCCATCCGCTCGAGCGCGCGGAGCTCACCCTCCGGCCGGCTGGTCGCCTCCACGCAGGCGCCCGTGTCGTCGAGCTCGAAGAGCCGCTCCGCGTCCACCCGGTCGCGGACTCGGTAGCCGGCCCCCGAGAATCTCCAGATGGTGCCGCCACAACCCGTGTCGACCGGCGTCAACCGGCCCGCCGTCACGTACGTCGGGTCGCACCCTGCCGCGATGGCGGCAGCGGGGCGGGCGCACCAATCATCGGTGAACATCAGGCGGCGGGAGGGAGACGGCAGGCACCGAAGGTTTCCGTCGGCCATCGAGCGATACCCGCACCTCACGGCGAGCTCTCGATCGAACAGGCCCTCGACATGGACACCGCTCCCGTCCTCGGGCGCCCACGCGATCAGCTCGAGGCGGGCGCCGGACTCACCCTCTTCGAGCGGATGGGCCGAGAAACAACCCGTGCACAGCAACGCGAGGAGAGGGGCAACGCGAGTCATGCTGCAAACGGTAGTCGAGTTGCCTCTCGCGAGCCACGTCTCTCGTCACTCGACGCCGAGGAGCGCGGGGAGCACCTCTTCCGCGCGCCCGAGCACGGTCTGACGGAACGCCGGGTTCGGAGGATCCATCGGGGTGAGGTTGATGTAGACGGTGTGCGCGCCTTCGTACGCGGCGGACCGCACGAAGTTGGACGCGGGGCTCACCGTGCCGGACGTGCCGATGGCGAGGAACAGGTCGCAGTCGCGGAGCGCGCGCTTCGCCGCGTACTCGGCGTCCACGGGGAGCGGCTCCTCGAAGAGCACCACGTCGGGCCGCAGCGCGCCGCCGCATTCGCAGCGCGGGGCGGTGGCGTGTGGCACCAAATCCTCGGTGACGCGGTCGCACGCGACACATCGGCTGCGGCCGAGGGCGCCGTGGAGCTCGACCACGCTCTGACTGCCGGCGCGCTGATGCAGGCCATCGATGTTCTGGGTGATCACGGTCAGCGGCACGCGCGCCTCGAGCGCAGCCAGGGCGCGGTGGGCGGCGCTCGGCTCGGCCCGCGCCACCTCCCCGCGGAGAGGGCCGAAGAGGTGCCACAGGTCGTCCGGCGCCGCGCCCGCCGTCATGCGCGCGGCGAGCTCGGGCTGCTCGGTCCAGAGCCCGCCCGGGCCTCGATAGGGGCGCAGCCCGGACGCCACGGAGACGCCCGCGCCGGTCAGCACGACCACCTTGCGCGCGCTCCGGAGATCGAGCGCTCTCATGGGCCCTCCGCGAGGCAGCGGTAGAGAGCGTGCCCTTCGGGCGTGTTGGGGACGGGGTCGGGGTATTCGACGCGGTCGCTGGCGTCGAGACCGCGGTGGACCGGGAGCTCGACCGAGCCGACGGCGCGGACGCAGCCCTCCGCGCGGGCCTCGCAGTCGGCGAAGTCGCCCCAGCTGCACGCCTCGAGGACCCGCGCCGCCATCGACGCGCGCTTCTCCACGACGATGCCCCAGCCGAACCAGCCGCCGGCCGCCGCGCCCGCCACGCCGCCGAAGACGAGGAGCGACGCCAGGACCGGGCGAGACGTCTCGGCGCGGGTGGTCGCGTAGATGGAGTAGCCGACCACGGCGAGCGGGCCGAAGAAGAAGATCGCCGCCTGCGCCGCTTCGCCGGCGCTCACGGGGTCACCGACCGCGAGCGTGTAGACGCTCAGCACGCCGATCGAGACGACGAGCGCGGCGCAGACGGGAACGGCGACGAGCACGAGGAGAAACGCCACCTGCCTGCGTTCGCATGGATTCGCCGCGTGCGTCAATCGAGGCTAGCGTCCGGCGATGAACCGCACGCCACTGTTGCTCGCCGCGCTCCTGTTCGCCTGCGATGGAGGCGGCACGACGACCGACGCGGGGCCGCCCGCGGAGATGTTCGTCGTCGACTTCGACACGAGCGCGGGGCCCATCGCGGTCGAGGTGCACCCCGAGTGGGCGCCGCTCGGGGCCGCGCGCTTCCGCGAGCTGGTGGAGATGGGCTTCTACGACGACACGCGCTTCTTCCGCGTGGTGCCCGGGTTCGTCGCGCAGTTCGGGCTGTCGGGAGACCCCGCGGTCAACGCGGCGTGGCAGTCCAACCGCATCGGCGACGACCCGGTCGTGGCCTCGAACACGCGCGGACGCGTCACCTTCGCCACCGCGGGGCCGGGCACGCGCACGACGCAGCTCTTCCTCAACTACGGTGACAACGCCGGCCTCGACCCGATGGGGTTCGCGCCCTTCGGCGAGGTGATCGAGGGCATGGAGAACGCGGACGCCATCGAGGCCGAGTACGGCGAGATGCCGCAGCAGCCGCGCATCCAGTCGGAGGGCAACGCCTACCTCGACGCGCAGTTCCCGAACCTGACCGCCATCCGGAGCGCGTCGGTTCGCTGAGTGTTGCAATCCTCCAGGTGCCGCGTCATGGTGGCGGGCCTGGAGGCTCTCGATGCTGCTCTCTGCGACCAGCCCGAGCCTTCCGCCCACGCGCTGACTCTGCCTCCGAAGCCGAGCTCGCGCGTCCCGCGGAACGCTCCCCATTCGCCCGCGCTGCACGCCCACCCGACGGGCGCGCCGGCGTATCCATGCGAGCTTCTGCAGAGAGATTCACGTGAGCAAAAGAAAAAAGCGGGGCCGTGGCCATCGAGGCGACGCGCTCCCCGGACCCGATGATCTGTTCTCCGCCGGCGGCGCCGATCGACGCGCCGGCATCAAGGAGGCCCAGCTCTGCGCGCAGGTGCGCGAGACGCTGAGCTTCGCCCTGGCCGACACCACCGACGAGACGCTCCTGAGCGTGTTCGTGATCGACGTCGTCCCCGCCCCCGACTCGAGCCGCCTCGCGGTGAAGGTCGAGGCGCCGGGGGATCCCGACGTGGTGCACGAGCGCCTCGCGCGCGAGCTCGGCCGCCTTCGCACGGAGATGGCCCACGCCATTCACCGCAAGAAGGTGCCGAACCTCACCTTCGTGGTCTTCCCGACCCAGCGCGCCGAGCGCGACGAGGACCATGACGGGGAGAGCTGAGCTCCACACCTGGCTCCCCGGGCCGCTCGACCGCGACATGGAGCGCGCGGTCGAGCGGCTGCTCCGCACCGAGGGCATCGCGCACGTCGCGTTGATGCCGGACGCGCACCTCGCCGAAGACGTCTGCGTCGGCACCGTGCTCGCCTCCGAGGATCGCGTCTTCCCCGACGCGGTCGGCGGAGACATCGGCTGCGGCATGCGCGCGCTCGCGCTCGACGTGCAGCGGACGCGATCGATCGACAGGCCGCGGCCGACATCCTCAACGGGCTCCACACCCGCGTCCCCATCCTCAAGCACGCGCGCGGGCCCGAACGCGCGCTCCCACCCGCGCCGCCTGCGCTCCGAAAGCGCGCGGAGCGAGAGGGGCGCGTCCAGCTCGGCACCCTCGGGCGCGGCAACCACTTCCTCGAGCTCCAGCGCGATGAGGGCGGCGGGCTCTGGGTGATGATCCACACCGGCTCGCGCGGGCTCGGCCCCGCCATCCGCGCCGCGCATCGGGACCACGCCGAGCGCACCTCGACCGGGCTCGCCTTCTTGCCCGCCGGCGATCCGCGCTGCGACGCCTACCTGGCCGAGGCGGCGTGGGCGCGGGCGTGGGCGCGGGAGAGCCGCGCCGTCATCGAGGAGGCGGTGGTCGCCATCCTCGGAGACGTGCTCGGCGCCGAGCCCGTCGAGGACACGCGGATCGACGTCGACCACAACCACGTCCAGCGCGAGACCCACCTCGGGCGCAGCCTCTTCGTGCACCGCAAGGGCGCGATGCACGCGCCGGAGGGAGAGCTCGGCGTGATCCCGGGCTCCATGGGCACCTCGAGTCACCACGTGGAGGGCCGCGGGCACGGGCCCGCCCTCGCGTCGTGCTCGCACGGAGCCGGCCGCGCGATGAGCCGGAGCGAGGCGCGGCGGCGCATCGCCACGAAGAAGCTGTACGCCGAGACGGAGGGCGTCTTCTTCGACCACCGCATCGCGCGGCGCCTGCGCGAAGAGGCGCCCAGCGCGTACAAGGACATCGACGCGGTCATGCGCGCGCAGCGCGAGCTCGTGAAGGTGCGGCGCACGCTGACCCCGGTGCTGGTCTACAAGGGCGCGTGAAGTACGTTTCGGGGGTGCGCTGGTCGCTCGCCCTCTTCGTGCTCGCCGCCTGCGGCGCGCCCTCGCCGCGCGCGCGCGTGGAGCCCGAGCCGGCTCCCGCGCCGCGCGTCGAGCCTGCGCGCCCTCCCACGTGCCGCCTCGAGGTGCGCAGCGCCGACGCGATCGAGGTCCACGTCTCCGGGGTCGAGCCGTTCGGTGTGGCGGTGAGCGACGGCGTCGTCTCGCTCGCCCCGACCGACGATCCGGCCACCTACGAGCTCGCGGTGACGGCGCCCCTTCGCTTCGACGCCACCGCGCGCGCCGATGGCCAGCTCCTCGAGCTCTCCGGCGCGGGCGTGCACGCGGCTGGCTCGGTCACCGCGGTCGAAGGGACCCTCGTCCGCACCCTCCACCGCGACGGCGCGCGCCTCGTGGCGGAGCTCCAGGTGGGCCAGCGCGTGCCCGGCGCGCGCCACGGCCTCGAGCTCGCGGTCGGCCCCGTGCCCCTCGGCTGCGAAGACGTGCGCGGCGTCGAATCGGACCGCCTCACCCTCGCCACCCCCCGGCGCGTCCCCAGCGTCGCGCTCGCCGTCGCCGATCCGCCCGTCGTCCTCCGCCCGGTGCGCGCCGCCCCCACCGAGCTGAGTCTCCGCCCGCTCGAGCGCGGCGTGCCCGTCCCGCTCTGGGTGCTCGAGGAGCGCGGAGAGGACGCGCGCGTGGCCATCGCCTTCTCGGACGGTGCGCGCCTCGAGGGTTGGGTCGCGCGCGAAGCCCTGCGCGAGCCGAGCGCCGAAGAGGCGGAGTGGATCGAGCGCATCACCGCGGACGTCGATCCCGGCGAAGCCCTGCACGCCTACGGCGGACACACCGCGCCCGAGCCCGCGCCAGAGGAGAACGTCTACGTCGGCCTCGCCTCCCTCCGCCCCTTCAGCCCCATCCTCGTCGCCCCCGACGGCGCCCGCTGGGCCGAGAGCGCCGAGCACCCCCTCGAGGTCCGCGTGCGCTGGGACCGCGACGCCGACCACGCCCAGTTCCTGCGCATCCCCGGCCTCTTCGTCAGCGCCGAGCGCGCCTGGGTCCGGGTCCGCTCCCTCGCCATCCCCGAATGAGCGCGCTCGCCTGCAGTTCGCAGCGAGGCAGGCGCGTGAGCGCGCGCCGCAGCGCGACCCGTCCTCCGCGTCGCCGCCCGCGTCCGTAGCGCGCCCCGTCATCCGCATCGGCGTCCGCTCCCGCTCCCGCTCCCGCCTCCGCCTCCGCTCCCGCTCCCGCTTCCGCTTCCGCTCCCGCTCCCGCTGCCGCGTCCGCTCCCGCTCCCGCGTCGGGAGGCGCGGTCGCGGCCTCCTCCGCGGCGGCGGAGTCGGCAGCGTCCTCGGTCGCGGATGCGGAGTCGGCAGCGGCCTCGGTCGCGGCGGCGGTCGTGGATGCGGTCGCGGAGTCGGCAGCGGTCTCGGTCGCGGAGTCGGAGTCGGCGGCGGCCTCGGTCGCGGCGGCGGTAGCGGAGTCGGTAGCGGTCGCGGCCTCGGTCGCGGAGTCGGCAGCGGCCTCGGTCGCGGAGTCCGCCTCGGTCGCGGAGTCGGTCGCGGTGGCGGCGGCGGTCGCAGAGGCGGTCGTGGAGTCGTCGGCGGACGCGGACATGGCGAGGCGAGAGCGTGCCGCAGTCAGCGGAGCGACCAGAGGTGGCGCGGATGCGCAGATGCGGAAGAAGGCGCGTCTGCGGCCGGGAGCTGGGGTTGATGGGTACGATCGTCCTGGGGTCAGCCAGCATCTCGTGCGTGGACCCGGAAGTTTGGGTTGCTAGGTGGGGGCGTCCTCGGGGCCCCCGGGGTCAGCCGTCGTCTCGGCATGGCGCGGCGATCGAGACGGTCGCCTCGACGTTCTGCGAACGACGCTCGAGCAGCGTGAGCAGGTCGTCTCGACGCTCCCGCGGTCCTCGAGAAGTGTGACCGCCAACGCGCACCAGCGCCGCTTCGCCTCGCGGTGCTTCTCCCGGCTAGTTCGCGGGCAAGGGCACGGGCAAGGGCAGGGGCAAGGGGCAGGCAGTGAAGAACGCTCGCGTTCCTCAGCTGCCTGCTAGGGAAACGGGACGAACCGTTGCCGGCTCACGGCGCCCTCTGCGACCTCCTCGGGGAGGTAGCGCATCGGCATCGTCTCGTTCGCCAGCCAGAGGCGCGCCTGGTCGTTGAAGTGCGCCGAGTCGGGGTTGCCGCTCTGGCCGCCGGGCAGGATGTTTTGCCCGCGTACGCCGTCGGGGCCGAGGGCGATGACCATGCGGAAGACCGGGCCGCTGCCGTGGCTGAAGGTCTCGCCGTCGAGGCCGGGGTTCGCCGCGTCGACGTCGAACTGGTCGCCCGGGCGCGGGAACCAGCGGAGGCCGGCGCGCGGGTCGTCGGCCGGGAGATCCGCCGCGAGCGGCATGCGGGAGGTCGTGACGTTGAACATGTCGAGGAGCGCGCCGAGGCCGCCCGCGTCGCCGAGGAAGCCGGCCAGGAGCGACTCGAAGCGCACCTGGTGGCGCAGGCCCCACAGGTACGTGCTCATGTCGGCGGAGCCGAAGCCGCCCACGCCGGGCTCGGTCGGCTCGGCGAGCAGGAAGTCCAGCGCCTCGACCAGCGCGCGCACGCCGATCTCCCGGCTGCTCTCGGTCTCGGGCGTGTCGATGTCGTCGAAGAAGACCGACTCGCGCGTGGCCGGGTTCCAGGACCCGAGCCCCTCGGGGTTTCCGTCGCCCCGGCCGTTCACGAGGAGCTGGATGGTCATCATCGTGTAGGTGTCGCCCGTGACCGCGGGCGAGAGGTTCCGCGGGATGCCCTCGTCGTTCAGCACGCCGCGGATGAAGCGCGGGAACCAGTGACCGAAGAGCGTCGTGGCGACGCTCGACTCGGCGTCGCCCGCGCCGGGCGTGGAGTAGAAGGTCTCCACGCCGCTCGGCGTGGGGTAGCCGGCGTCGCGCCACGCGAGCATGCGGCTCTCCACCTCGGTGAAGCGCGCCTCGTTCGCCGTCCACATCGCCGCCATGCGCTCCTCGGTCGAGCCGGGGTCGGGCGTGCCGAGCGACGCGCTGCGGGCCGCGTCGATGACCTCGAGCAGCAGCGGGACGTAGTCCTCGCCGAGGTTCGAGTGGTGGTCGCCGTGAAGACGCTGCATCTCCTCGAAGGTCGCGTCGCCCGCCCCGATGGCCGCCGTCAGGCGCTCGTCGATGCGCCGCGCGCGGTAGCCCTCGATCCACGGGCCGCCGATGTAGTGAGGGTCGTCGAAGATGTCTCCGTCGGTGGCGATGTTCCCCGGGTCGTTGTTCGCGTGCATCACGTATTGACGCGCTGGGTTCACCGCCTGCGGCCACTCGTCGAAGGGCACGGCGCAGCCCGTCGGCCCACCCGCGGCCGCGGCCGCCTCGTCCACGCGCCCCTGCGCGTCGAGCGGCAGAGACCACGCCCCGAAGCGCGTGCCGTCGATCAGCCGCCGAGGATCCGCGCCCTCGACCCAGACGTTCGTGCCCGGGTCCCGCGGCAGGTGATCGCGGCACGGCACCGCGTGGTAGGCGGAGTAGAGGACGGAGCCGTCTGCGTCGGCCGCCATCATGCTGCCGCCGTAGCCGATGAAGTGCCGCATCGACTGGCGGAAGTCCTCGACGTTCTCCGCGTCCGCGAAGCCGCGGAAGGCCCGCAGCAGCGTGCCGCCGTCGAAGGGGCCGTAGTAGAAGCTGATGGCGCTGATCACGCCGTCCTCGTCCTGGTCACCCGGGACGATCCAGTCGCCCATGAGGTTCACGCGGAACTCGCCGGGCCCGAGCGGCTCGTCCTCGGTGACGCTGCGCCCCTCGATCGAGGTGATGAAGCGGCCGTCGAAGGTCACGAACCGGGCGAGCTCCTCGGTGCGGCCCACGCTGTCGAGCTCCGGCACGTCGCGGATCTCGAAGGCCTCGTCCACACGCACGAGCGGCCGGTCCTCGCCCTCGAAGCGCGAGAACGCCGGCACGCCGTCGTCGTCCAGCACGATCTCCTCCGCGTACCAGTCGGTCACGTCCGCGAAGAAGGCGGTCTGCGTCCAGGCGACGCGGCCGTTGGTGCCGACGCCCAGGGCCGGCAGCCCGGCGATCGTCGCCCCCATCAGGCGCTGCGGGTTCTCGTCGCCCATCAGCTCCGTGTCGAGGCCGTACTGCCAGAAGAGCGCGGGCACGCTGAGCTGGAGGTGACCGTCCCCGGCCAGCAGCGAGGCGCCGTCCGGCGTGGCGCTGCCCATGACGGCCCACGAGTTGGAGCCCCAGCCCTCGTGACCCGTCGGGTGCAGCCGCGCCTCGACGCGCTCGAGGTGCCCGACGAGGCGGTCGAGGGCGCTGCGCTCGATCCGGGGGAGACCCATCGGGATCGGGCGGCGGACCGGGCGGCCGTCCACGATCGGCGCGGAGGTGCGCCCGGTCGTCTCGAGCCCCCAGCCCGCGGCGGAGCTGTTCGTGTTCGGCGGCGCGTAGCGCTCGATGATGTCCTGCTGCAGGCCGGCGCGGCGGAGGGCCTCGTCGGGCGCGCCCACGAAGTACTCGTCGATCGGGCGCTCGAACGTCGCGGCGCGGCCCACGTCGCCGGTCTCGAAGCTCGTCCCGTAGAGGATGGTCGCGCCGGTCGCGACCACATCGCGGCGATCCCACGGGATCATGAGGTCGACCGCGCGGCGCCCGCCGAGCAGCGCGAACGCGAGCTCGAGCTCCTTGGGCGGCGGGAGCTGGCGGCCGCGCACCGCCTCGATGTAGCCGTTGACGCCGTCGGCGAAGGCGTCGAGGTCGGCCGCCTCTTCATCCGTGAGCCCCTCCAGGAAGAGGTCGGTCACGTAGGTGGCGCCGGTCTGCCGGTTCTCGATGTCGCTCCCGAGCGCGGCGTCGCCGATGAGCTCGCTGAGCGTCCCCTGCGACAGGCGCGAGGTGAGGTCCATCTGGAAGAATCGGTCGGCGGCCATCGTGAACCCGAGCACGCGCATCGCGTCGCGGCGGTTCGCCGCGTAGACGTGCGGCACGTCCATCTCGGTGCGGACGACGTGGGCCTGCTCCTCCAGGTTGGGCACGAAGAAGCGCCCGGTCTCCTCGAGCTCGGCGAAGATCTCCGGCGGCGGCGGGTCGGGGGGACCCGCGTCGGGCGCGCTCCCGTCGGGCCCCGCGTCGACGGGCGCCTCCCCGTCATCGCACCCCATCACCAGCAGCGCCGCGCAGGCGCCGATCCCCAGCCACCGTCCAAGCATGGGGCGAAGCCTATCGGATTCGCCCGCGGCTGCGTAGCGACGCTCAGCCGTCGCTTCGTGCCGGCCGGGGGGCGCGGAAGCAGAGCTCCACGCCGCGCAGGCCCTGCCCGAGCGCGACGGTCCAGCGCTCCTCCACGGGCACGAGGTGCGCGCTGCAGAGGCGCATCCCGCTGTCCGCGAGCGACATGCGGCCGGTCTGGAACACGAAGGTGCGGTCGTCGCAGCCCGACTCGGGCAGGAAGCGCTCGTTCTGGTAGGGCCGCGCGTTCGCTTCGGCGGCGGCGCGGACGTCGAGGGCGCGCCCCTCCAGGCTCACGCTCGCGCCGTTGTGACCCTCGACCCGCAGGACCGCCTCGCTCGGATCGCACACCGTGACGGTCAGCTCGACCTCGTGCAGCCCGGACACGTCCACGGACGCGCGCGCCCCCTCGACCCGCACACGCTCGCCACACGTCGTCTCTCCGCTCGCCGGATCGATCTCGCAGGACTCCGAGCAGAGCGCCGTCTCGGCCATGGTGACGTCGGGGTCGCACAGCGCCGCGCCGTCCCCCGCGGAGGGATCCTCCACGATGTCGGGCTGGCCGACGAGGGGCTGCTCGAACGCGACCAGCTGGACGCAGCCGCCCGCCATCATCGAGGTCGCGAGGGAGGCGAGCAACAAGGAGGCGATCCGCGTCATCGGCGCGTTCATAGCCTCTCGTCGACGCGGGGGCGAGCGGCATGCCCTCGAATCGGCCGTTGTGTGGCCAAACCGAGGTGTCTCAACGGGAGTCACTCAAGATCTCGATTCGGTGCGCCGTTGGATCCACTCGATGAAGCTCCGCCTCCGATCATGGCTCCTCCCGGCGCTGCTGCTCGCGCCGCTCGCGTTCGCGGGCGACGCGCGAGCCGAGGACGCCGCCGAGGTCACGCCCATCCAGGTCACCAGCCTCGAGGGCGGCGTGTCCGTCGCCGGCCAGTGGCACTTCACCCGCGAAGACGATCCCGCGAACGCGGCGCCCGAGAGCTCGACCGAGGGCTGGGTGTCTCTGTCGACGCCGGGGCCGTGGAGCAACGCGTACCCGGGCTCGGAGCCCTTCCGCGTGGGCTGGTATCGCCGGGAGGTCCACTTCGACCCGTCCCTGGTGGGCACGGAGGTGGACCTGCTGGTCGACACCTACATGGCCAGCCTCGATGTCTACGTCGATGGGGAGCGGGTCTACCACCGCGGCGAAGCGAACATCTACGAGTCCTACTACGCGATCCGCGCGGTCCCCGTGAGCTTCACGGTCGAGCGCCCGGTGCACGTGGTGGCCATCCGCGTGGACACCCCGCTGATGGTGGGCGTCTACCAGCTCCCGTTCGAGCTGCGGGCGCACGGTGATCACAGCGCGGCGCTCATCGCCTACGAGAGCTTCAACGGCGACTTCCGCGTCCTGCTCGGCTCGGTGATCTTCTTCTTCGGGTTGTTCTTCCTGTTCCTCTCGTGGCGGGTGAAGCAGCGCGCGTACCTCGTGGCCGGCCTGGCCTGCGTCGCGCTCTTCCCGTTCCTGGTCGGCACGTCGGACACCTTCGCGGCGTTCATGGATCCCGAGATCCTGCTGCTCCTGATCTATCCGGCGATCGCGACCCAGGGCACGCTCAACCACCTCTTCATGCAGAGCGTGGCCGGGCGCCCGATGCCTCGCTTCAACCGCGTGCTGATCACGTTCGCGGTCGTGCTCTTCCTGGTGGACGTCTCCCAGCTCTTCTTCTTCCACCACTCGCTCTTCCTGGTGGCGCGCAAGATCACCTTCCTCTCGGGGCTCGTCCTCGGGGCGCACGCCACCTGGCTCGGCGTGAAGGCCGCGCGGCAGGGGCGCCGCGGCGCGCTCATCCTCGCGTTCGGCACGTTCGCCTACATCGCGGCGGCGGCGCACGACACGCTCATCGCCCTCGGCAAGATCCACAGCACGGGGCTCGTGCTCACCGGCACCCTCTGCGTGACCGGCGCGATGATCGCCATCGCGGTCGACCGCTTCGCGAACACCTTCCTGGAGAACGCGAAGCTGCTCGGCGACGTCCAGCAGATGAACGAGAACCTCGAGGGGCTCGTGGAGGAGCGCACGGCCGAGCTCCACGCCCGCCAGAAGGACATGGCGGAGATCCTCGCCAACGTGCCGGAGGCGATCGTCGCGATCGTGCCCGGGCTGACGCTGCACGAGGAGCACTCGGCCTGCGCGCCGGAGATCCTCGGCGTCGAGGACGTGCCGGGCGCCAGCGTGATGGTGGCCGTGTTCGGCGGCGCCGAGCTGGACGACGACCGGGTCGACCAGGTGAAGAGCGCGCTGCTCGCCATCGTGGGTGAAGACTCCGTCAATCACCTGATCAACGAGCACCTGCTCCCCGAAGAGGTCTGCCGCCTGCGACCCGACGGCACCAGGCAGTACCTGGAGCTGTCGTGGGCTCCCATCGAGGACGCGAACGAGATCGTCAACAAGATGCTGCTCAGCGTGCGCGACGTGACCGAGCTGCGGGAGCTCCGCGGGGCGGCGGAGGCGCGCACCAAGGAGCTGGCCGCCATCGGCGAGCTCATCGCGGTCGGTCCCGAGGTCGCGCCGCGGCTGCTGTCGGACGGGCGCTGTCTCGTGGACCGCGCGAAGGCGACCGCGCTCGACGACGCCGAGGCGGTGCGCGAGCTGAAGCGCTTCGCGCACACCCTCAAGGGCGAGGCGCGCACCTACGGGCTCGGCGCGCTCGCGGCCGGCGTGCACAACCTCGAGACCGCCTGCACGGCGGGCGACGACGCGCCCGAGGAGGTCCGTCTCGCCACGGCCGCGCTCGCGGAGGAGGTGGCGCTGCTCACCGACGTCTGGACCGAGAAGCTGGGGCACGACGCGTCCGAGGACGCGCGACGCACCCTGGACGCCGAGCGCATCCAGCGCGCGCTCTCGCTGCTCTCCGAGTCCGCGAACGACAGCCGCGCGGTGCTCGAGATCCAGCAGGCGGCGCGCGCGGAGCTGCAGCTCGTCGGCCGGGCGCCCCTCGCGGAGCTGCTCGAGGACGAGATCGGCGCGGCGCGGCGCCTCGCGACCGAGCGCGGGAAAGAGCCGCCGAGCATCACGGTCTCGGGCGAGGAGGTCTTGCTCGACCGGAACGCGGAGGGGCGCGAGCTCGTCCGGGCCCTGGGGCACGTGCTGCGCAACGCCGTCGACCACGGGCTCGAGGCGGCGGAGGACCGGCTCGCGCGCGGTAAGCCGGCGGCCGGCGCCGTCCGCGTCACGGTGGGCCGCGATGGAGGGCACGTCACCGTGCGCGTCGCCGACGACGGTCGCGGGCTCGACCTCGCCCAGCTCGCGCGGAAGGCAGGACTCGAGGACGACGCGCCGGAGCAAGAGATCGCGCGCTGCGTCTTCCGCAGCGGTCTGTCCACCGCCGGCCAGGTCGACCTGGTCTCGGGCCGTGGAGTCGGGATGGACGCGGTCGCGCGCATGATGACGGGGCTCGGAGGGGCGGCCGACGTCGAGCTCGGGCCGATCGACGAGGCGACGGGCCGCCGCGCGTTCACGCTGCGCCTCAGCATGTTGGACCCGAGCTTCGAGCAGCGGGCCACGGCCTGAACGGCGGGATGGGGAAGTCGATGGGATGGATCGGAAGCTGGCTGGGCAAGAGCCCACCTGCCAACCAGAACGACCGGATCGAGCCGCCCGACCAGTCGGGGCCGATCGCGGTGCCGCAGCCCTCCCGCCTCGGTGAGCTCGCACGCAAGGCCGTCGATCTGGTCCGAGCCCGCGTGGTGCACGCCGTCGAGACCTCCGAGCGCGAGATCCTCGCCGTGGGGGAATGCCTGCAAGACCTGATGACTCAGGCGCAGCGCCAGTCCGCGATCCTCCGGCAGATGGAGGGCGACATCGGCGACGGCTCGGCCATGAGCGGCGCGCTTCATCGACAGAAGGAGACCGTCAGTCGGTTCGTCGAGGGGCTGGTGGCGCGCGCCTCCGAGCAGCAGGCGCTCGCGCAGGCGGCGCACGAGCGGACGCAGCGGATCGGCGAGGCCGGTCACCGCATCCAGAACATCGCCACCCACTCGCGCCTCCTGAGCTTCAACGCCCAGATGGAGGCGGCGCGCCTCGGATCGCGCGGACACGCGTTCCAGGTGATCGCCAAGGAGATCCGCGAGCTCGCGGCCGAGGTCGAGAAGACCAACGCGCTGATCGCGGAGCTCGCCGACGACGTGGCGATGCACATGCCGAAGCTGGACGAGTCGGCGGGCGCGCTGCGCGAAGAGGCGGACCGGTTCAGCGACGCGGTGGACGACGGCCTCCGCGAGGTCGACGCGGCGCAGGCCAGCGTGCGCGAGCGGTTCTTCGCGTCCCTCCGCGACAGCGAAGTGCAGGCCGAGCAGACCGTCGCCTCCTCGGGCGCGGCGCTCTCGCATCTGCAGTTCCAGGATCCCGTCAGCCAGGCCATGCGGCAGGCGCTGGTGGTCCTCGATCACATGGTGGACTCGCTCGCGCTAGGCGAGGGGGGGGTAGAGGGGCTGGAGATGGCCCTGCGCGATGGGCGCGCGAAGATGGAGCTGCCAGCGCTGAGCCGCGACCCGATCGCGGGAGCGGCCATCGCGGCAGCGAAGGCATCGGACGAAATGGCAGGGGACGGCGAAGAGGCTCCCCTGGCCAGCGGCGAGGTTCTCCTCTTCTGAGAAGGTCGTAATGAGCAAGAAAATTCTCATCGTGGATGACTCGGCGACGGTCCGGCAGCAGGTCGGGATGGCGTTGTCGGGCGCGGGCTTCGCCGTGCTGGAGGCGGTGGACGGGGTCGATGGAGCGACGCAGCTCACGAGCGATGGCTCGATCGGGCTGGTCATCTGCGACGTCAACATGCCGCGGATGAACGGGCTGGAGATGCTCGAGAAGGTGCGCGGAGAGGGCGTCTCCGTCCCGGTGCTCATGCTCACCACCGAGGGCGATCCGGTGCTGGTGGCGCGCGCGAAGAGCGCGGGCGCGAAGGGGTGGATCGTCAAGCCGTTCAACCCCGTCGCCCTGGTCGCCGCCGCGAAGAAGCTCTGCGCCTGACGTCGCTCGAGCGGGCTGCTACACGGGAGCCATGCGTTGGCTCGCCTCCCTCGCTCCCGGCTTCGCCACCCTGGGCCTTCTCCTCGCCGCGTGTGACGGCGAGCCGCCTCCTCCACCGTCGGTGGACGGAGGCGAAGTCGCGTTGGCGGACGGGACGCGCGTGGTGATCGCGGACGGCTCCGGCGCGGTCGCCCTCTTCGACGGCGATCGACCGCTCCTCGCGAGCCCCGAGCGCGCCCACCCCATCGCGCGCACCTTCACCGAGCGGGTGACGGGCAACCTCGGCATCTGGAGCTTCCGCAGGCAAGGCGTCGCGGAGCACCGCTACGACCGCTTCCAGGCGTGGCGCGAGGAGGCGGGCGCCGCGGTCGTGGAGTACGCGCTCGTGCCCGACCCGGAGGGGGAGACGCCGTCCGAAGGCGTGGCCACCCTGCGGATCGCGCCTGGTGAGAGGGACGACACCACCGTCATCACCCTCTCGGTGACCGGCGTCGACGCGACCTCGATCGCGCTCCCCGTGCGCTGCGACGAGGCCGGCAGCTTCCACGGCTTCGGCGAGCAGTACCAGGCCACCGAGCAGACCGGCGAGGCCTTCGAGCTGATGGTGACCGAGCAGGGCATCGGGCGCGAGGGCGGGCTCCGCGACGTCAACGGCGACGCGCACACCACCTACTTCCCGATGCCGTACTACCTCGACGCTCGCGGGTTCGGCGTGCTCGTGCGGACCGATCGCCGGGTGGGCGTCGACGTCTGCGCGGCCGACGCCGAGGTGGCCTGGCTCGAGGTGATCGACGGCGCGCCCCTCGAGCTGGTCGTCTTTCACGGCCCGACCCCGTACGACGTCCTCGCGCAGCTCGGCGACGAGGTCGGCCGCCCCGCGCCGCCGCCGCGATGGGCCTTCGATGGCGCGTGGATCAGCAGCCAGGGCGGACGCGACGCCGTGCTCGCCGACGTCGACGCGCTCGAGGCGGCCGGCGTCCCCGTCAGCGCGATCTGGTCGCAGGACTGGACGGGCGTGCGCATGAACATCGGGGGCGGCTTCGGCGTGCAGTACCGATGGAACGCGGACCTCGCCCATTACCCGGACCTCGCGGGCATGGTCGACACCCTTCACACGCGCGGCTACCGCTTCCTCGCGTACGCCAACCCCTTCGTCGACCCGGACCTCGACGACCACTTCCCCGAGATGCGCGACATGGGCTGGCTCGTCGAGGATCCGAGCGGCGACGCCTACGTCTTCAACGCGCCGAACGAGCAGAGCGCGCACCCCGACCTGACGGACCCCGCCGCCCGCGCGTACGTGCAGGGGGAGCTCGAGGGCATGGTGAGCGAGGTGGGGATCGACGGCTGGATGGCCGACTTCGGAGAGTGGAACCCGCTCGACGCGGTCATGCACGACGGCAGCGCGCCCGAGGGCTACCACAACCGCTTCCCGGTCGACTGGCACTGCACCAACCGCGCGGCCATGGACGCCGCCCGCCCCGACGGCGACTGGGTGCTCTTCGCGCGGAGCGGTTGGACCGGCGTGCAGGCCTGCTCGATGATCCACTGGGTCGGCGACCAGGAGGCGACCTGGTCCGAGAGCGACGGCTTGCCCACGGTGGTCCCGGCGATGATCAACCTCGGCCTCGCGGGCGTGCCCTACGTGACCCACGACATCGCGGGCTTCAGCGGCGGGCCGAGCACGCGCGAGCTCTACATGCGATGGACCGAGCTGGGCGCGTTCACGCCCATCATGCGCACCCACGAGGGCAACCGGCGCGACGTCAACCACAACTGGGACAGCGACGCCGAGACGCTCGCCCACTTCCGTCGCTTCGCGTCGATCCACGCCGCGCTCGCCGACGACATGATGACCTGGAGCGACGAGGCGCAGGCGACCGGAAAGCCGCTGGTGCGGCACCTGTTGCTCGAGTTCCCCGAGGACCTCGCGACCTGGGAGATCCACGACCAGTACCTCCTGGGCGACGCCCTGCTCGTCGCGCCCGTGCTCGAGGAGGGCGCGACCGAGCGCGCCGTCTACCTGCCGGCCGGCGCGACCTGGTTCGACGTCTGGACGGGGGAGTCGCTCGAGGGCGGGCAGACGGTCACGGTCGCCGCGCCGCTCGGCAGCCCGCCCGTGTTCCACCGCGACTCGGACCGCGACGACCTGCGCGCGATCCTCTGACCCGGTCTCGACCTCTCAGCCTCTCGGTCATCGGTCCATCGGAGCAGGCTGCCCTGGAAGGAGCCCACGAAACCCTCCAGCGATCCGTCGCTCCGACGCGCAATCCCCGCCGCACCCGTGTTCTGGCCCTCGGCGATCCGCTGGCAGCGTAGGCTCCCGTCGCTGCCGCGCACGATCACGTCACCGCGTCCGCCGCCGATCAACACTTCGCCCGTCGCGGCGCCCGCCGTGCTCTCGGCGCCGATCGAGCAAGGCAGCGTCTCGATCGTCCACCGGCCCCCGCGTCTGTAGCCCCGCTTCGGTCACCAGGGTGAGGCCCGTCGTGTAGGACATCGCGGCGGCGGCCGTCACGCCTCGTGCGGGTGTGCGTAGGCGCGTCGCCTCAGTCGAGCCAGCGGCGCGCGATCTTGCCCGTGGCGCCCGCCAGGATACCGTAGGGGCGCCCATCGGCGTCCATGTTGCGTGCGTAGACGTGCAGCCCGGAGTCGTTGGACAAACGCCACGCGGCGCCGCTGGTCAGAACCACGAACATGCGCCCCTCGGAGTCGCGGTATCCGATGACCTCCTCTCCCTCCGTCCAGAGGCGGGTGACGGTCCCGAGGCCTCCCTCCAGCACCACCGCGCCGAGGCGCGCTCCGTCCCAGCGGAAGACGTCCCGCCCCGCGACCCACATCTCGCCGCCCGGGATGGGACCCAGGTCACTGATCGCGCAGCGCGTCGCGCCGAGCGTGTCCCAGCCTCCCCCGCGCAAGCGGTGCACGCTGCCGCCGTCACACACGCCCTCGCCGTCTCGGGTGCCGACCCAGATCGCGCCGGTGTCGTCGATCGCGAGCGCGCTGATCACGGGCTCGCCCGGCAGCGGCGGCGCGACGGGGACCCATTCCCGCTCCGTCGACTCGAACACGATCCCGTCCTCGCCTCCCATCACCCAGCGGTCGCCCGACGAGGCGACCGCGAGGAGCGCGCCGCTGACGGGAACGTCGGCGCGCACCCAGCTCTCGCCATCCTCACGGAGCTCGATCACGACGCCCTCGCTGCCGACCGCGACGGCCCGTGTCTCGGACGCGGCGACGGCGAAGAGCGTCGCCTCGCCGTCAATCGGGGGCGCGAGCCGTCGCCAGCCACCTTCCGCGTCGCTCCGCTGCACGAGGAGTGGGAGCCTGTCGTCGGTGCGGCCGACGCCGAGGAATTCGTGCGCCGAGCCAGGCCGCGCGACGAGATCGAGCACGTCGCCGACGAAGGCCAGCGCGCCCGCCGGGAGGATCGCTTCGCCCGTCCACCGAAGCAGGTTGCCCCGGTAGGAGCCGACGTACCCCTCCACCTCTCCCGCCGCGTCTCGCCCGATGCCCACGGCTCCGAGCTCCTGCCCCTGCGCGATCCGTACACACTCGAGCGCGCCGCCCGAGCGTCGAGCGATCACGTCCCCTCTCCCGCCCGAGATCAACAGCTCCCCCGTGACGAGGCCGGAGGCGCCCCCCACCCCGGTGAGCGTGCACGGCAGCGGCTCGCTCGACCACACGCCCCCCGCCCACGTGTGCAAGTCGCCGTCGCCCACGAGGGCCAGTCCGCCCGCGTGCAATGCGGCGCGCCACGTCATGAGCCCCGGGGGCGGGGCGATCGGCTCCCACGTCGCGCCGTCGAAGCGCAGCAGGCCGCCGCCTCGGATGGCCCACACCTCCGAGCCGTCGGACGCCACGACGAGTCGCGACAGACCTCGGCCGTCGGCGGGCGGCGCGACCGGCTCCCAGCGCCCACGGCCGAGCCGGCGCAGGAGCACGTCCCCCCCGGCGGCCCACGCCCAGGCTTCGCTCCCTCCCCCCGCCGCGTCCACGCTCTCGGTGGTGCCGACATCGACGTTCGTCCACACGCCGTCCAGGTCCCTCTCGAGCAGGGAGCCTCGCTGTCCCGCGGCCACGGCGAGGCCGCCGTCGAGGCAGACCATCGACCGGAAGTCGAGCTGCTCGCGGTGCTCGACCTCCCAGACGCCGCTCACGTCGGTGAGCAGCCCGTAGTTGGTGGAGAGCGCGGCGAAGGCGTCACCCACACATGCGTCGAACGAGCCTGGGCCGGGCCGCGGGTTCTCGAAGCAATAGCTCGCTCCTGGCGCGCAGCTCTCGGGCTGGCGGCGGAGCACGCCGTCCTCCGTGACGTCCGGGGGAACGCACTCGCCCTCGAGGCAGGTCAGCGCCTCGTCGCAGGTGACGCCCACACACGCATCGGAGAGGTAGAGCTGGAGCTCGGATCGCTTGCCTGGATCGAAGCGGCCGGTGGCGTGCTGAGAGACGAAGCAGTCGTCGCACGACGTTCGGCAAGCGCGCGCCTCGACCGTGAAGAGCGCGTCCGGACTCTCGAGCGGATGGATGGGTGGGCGCGTCGGCAGGGTGACCTCTTCGGGCACGCGGACCGCTCGCGCGTACTGGACGCGGCCCTCCTCGCGGCGGCCGCTGTAGACGATGACGCAGAGCGCCCGCGTCGCTTCTCGCACTTGCGCGTCGGCGTCGATGGAGACGAACACCTGCGTATGGATCTGGCAGCTGGCCAGAAAGGGGCAGAGGAGAAGCAGCACACGTGGAGACATCGGCTGCGTGCACGCTAGTGGGTGAGGGTACGCTCGCCAATTACAGAGGCTGCGCGGGCCACGGCGAGGCGTCGCCTCAGTCGAGCAAGCGCCGAGCGATCCTGCCGGTGCGGCCCGCCAGGATGCCGTAGGCTCGTCCGTCGGCGTCCACGTTGCGTGCGTACACGTTCAGGCCCGAGTAGGTGTTCGTGCCCGCGACGCCCCCGCTCGCGAGGACCGCATGGAGTCGCCCCTCGAGGTCCCGGTACCCGACGACCTCCCCGCGCTCCGTGAAGAGGCGCGCGGCCGTCGCCGTCCCGTCTTCCAGGGGCACCGCGACGAGGGCCGCGCCGTCCCAACGGAAGAGGTCTCTCCCCGCGACCCACATGCCCCCGCCGGGGATGGGGCCGAGGTCGCTGATGGCGCAGCGTGTCGTGCCGAGCGTCTCCCAGGCCCCCGCGCGCAGGCGGTGCACGGCGCCGCCGTCGCACGTGTCTTCGCCTTCCTGCGTGCCCACCCAGACCGCGCCGGCGTCGTCGATGGCGAGGGCGCGGATCGCGGGCGCCACGGGGAGCGGCGGCGTGACGGGGATCCACTCGCGCCCGATCGACTCGAACACGATCCCGTCCTCGCCTCCCACCACCCAGCGCTCGCCGGAGTGGGCCACCGCGTGCAGGGCGCCCGCGGTGAAGGCCTCGGCCCGCACCCAGCCCGCGCCGTCTTCACGGCGCTCGACCACGACGCCGTCGCTCCCCACCGCCACGGCCCGTGTCTCGGAGGCGTCGACGGCCAGGAGCGTCGCCTCCCCGTCGATGGGGAGCGCGCGTCGCCGCCAGTGACCCTCTGCGTCGATCCGCTCCACGAGGAGCGGGAAGCGGTAGTTGGTTCGGCCGACGCCCAGGAACCCGTGCGCCGAGCCCGGTCGTGCGACGAGATCGATCACCTCGCCGACGAAGGCCAGCGCGCCCGCGGGGCGAATCCGCTCGCCCGTCCAGTGCAGGAGGTTGCCCTCGAAGGAGCCCACGTACCCTTCGACCTCCCCCGCCGCGTTTCTCCCGATGCCGACCGCCCCGAGGTTCTGGCCCACCGCGATCTGCACACACTCGAGCGCGCCGCCCGAGCGTCGGGTGATCACGTCGCCGCGCGCGCCCGAGATCAGCAGCTCCCCCGAGGCGAGGCCGGACGCGCCTGCCACCCCCGTGAGCACGCACGGCAGCGGCTCGCTCGACCAGACGCCGCCCACCCGGGTGTGCAGCGCGTCGTTGCCCACGAGCGCCAGCCCACCAGCGTGCATCGCGGCGCGCCACTCGGTGAGCCCCGGAGGCGGGGCGATCGGCTCCCACGTCGCACCGTCGAAGCGCAGCAGGCCGCCGACTCGGATGGCCCACACCTCCGAGCCGTCCGACGCCACGACGATCTTCGAGATACCCAGTCCGTCGGCGGGCGGCGCGACCGGCTCCCAGCGCCCGGGTCCGAGGCGGCGCACGAGCACGTCCCCTCCGGCGGCCCACGCCCACGCCTCGCTCCCACCCCCCGCCGCGCCCACGTTCTCGGTGGTGCCGACGTCGACGTTCGTCCAGACGCCGTCCGGACCCCTCTCGAGCAGCGAGCCTCGCTGGCCCGCGGCCACCGCGACGCCCCCGTCGAGGCAGACCATCGACCCGAAGTCGAGCCGCGCGCGGTGCTCGACCTCCCAGACGCCGCTCACGTTGGTGAGCAGCCCGTAGTTGGTGGAGAGCGCGGCGAAGGCGTCACCCACACACGCGTCGAAGGAGCCTGGGCCGGGCCGCGGGTTCTCGAAGCAATAGCTCGAACCGGCCGCACAGCTCTCGGGCTGGGCGTCGGAGGGGAGGGGGAGCTCGCCGTCCTCCGTGACATCCGGGAGGACGCACTCGCCCTCCAGGCACGTCAGCGCCTCGTCGCAGGTGACGCCCACGCAGGCCTCGGAGAGATGGAGCTGGAGCTCGGACCGCTCGCCGGGCCGGAAGCGGTCGGTGGCGTGGGCGGTGACGAAGCAGTCGTCGCACGACGTGCGGCAGCCGCGCGCCTCCACCGTGAAGAGGGCGTTCGGGCTCTCGAGCGGATGGAGCGGCGGGCGCGTGGGCAGAGTGACGTCCTCGGGGACACGCACCACGCGCGAGTACTGGACGCGGCCCTCCTCGCGGCGGCCGCTGTAGACGATGACGCAGAGCGCGCGGGTGCTGGCCCGCACCTGCGGGTCGCCGTCGATGAAGACCAGGGCTTGAGTCGGGACCTGACAGCCGGCCAGCAGAGCCGCGAGGGGGAGCGCCATGCGTGCGAACATCGGGTGGGACCACGCTAGTCGGTGATCCGACGCTCGCCAATTTCACAGTCTGCGCGCTCCCGAGATCCGGGGTTGATATGCTGCGGCCAGTGACGGCCCATCGCTTCGCGTTCCTGGCGATTCTCTCTCTCGTCGGCTGCGCCGCCGCGCCGCGGCCGGTCGAGCCGATGGGCGAGGTCACGACCTACCGCGGCCGCGTGGTGGCGGCGCGTGGCCCCACCATGGCCGAGGACGGCGGGCTCTGCGCCATCGAGGTGCAGGCGGCCGACGGCGACTTCCTGAACTGCCGCATCCGCATCCGCTGCAACGACGACCTCGTCTACGGGCTCAGCGGCGCGGGGTTCAACAACTGCCGCCGCGATCGGGACACCTTCGTCTTCGCCCACGACCACAACGGCACCCGGCGCGACGGCGATCCGCGCATGTTCTTCGACCTCCGGGCGGGGCGCGTGATCATCAGCGACGACGACCCCGACGTGGAGGTCCTGATCGACCTGATGACCCCACCGCGGGGGTACGGCGCGGGCCATGAGGATGGAAATCCGAGCCAGAGCCTGGCCGCGCCCTCGACATGATGAACCAAATTCAATAGCTTGTGCCCGCTCACATGACGCGGCGCACCATCGGGTTGGTTCTTCTTCTCTCTCTCCAGCTCTCGTGTGAGGGGTCGGTGCTACGGCCGCCTCCGCCCGAGCACGGCGGGATCCACTCCTTCGCCCACGGCTGCTACGCCATGGACGCGACCGCCCCGGGCAGCGAGGACACGCGCTGGCTCGAGGCCATCGACTGGGAGGACGGCGAGGCGACGCGCGAGGGCTACGCGTTCACCGCGCGCGCGCTCGAGGACGGGGCGCGCTTCTTCATGCAGCCGTCGGACCTGGGCCGGTACATCTTCTACGACGCGGACGAGAACTACCTCGTCGGGCGCGACGGGGAGCTGGTCCGGCAGTCCGAGGTGCTCAGCGACCTGCTGCTCGCGGACGACACCTACCTGCCCGGCATCCAGTGGGATCTCGAGGTCTCGGCCCACGATCCGGAGCGCTTCCAGCTTCGGCACGTCGCGAGCGGGCAGTACCTGACGCGCGACGGCTTCGCGGAGTCGGTGGACGAGGCGGCCGTGATCGCGCTCTACCCGAGCGAGGGCTGCGCCACCTACCCGGAGCTGACGGTGGACGCGGAGGGGCTCCCGTCCCGCACGACCTTCGACGACGGAGACCTCTACGGCATCGTCGACACCCACTCGCACATCTTCTCGAACTACGCGTTCGGCGGCGGCGGCATCTTCCACGGCGCGCCCTACCATCCGTTCGGGGTGCCACACGCCTTGCCGAATTGCAGCATCTACCACGGGCGGGACGGGCGAGCAGACCTCTTCGGCTACGCGTTCGACGAATCCGGCGACCTCGACACGGAGGCGTTCGTGGGCACCCTCGTCACCGGCCGCACCCCCGAGCCCAACCACGCGACCGAGGGCTGGCCGGACTTCACGGACTGGCCGAGCGCGCACGACAGCTCGACCCATCAGACCCAGTACTACCGCTGGCTGGAGCGCGCCTGGCTGGGGGGCCTGCGGCTCGTGATCCAGCACGCGACGACCAACCAGATCATCTGCGAGCTCCTCGCGGGCAGCGGCGCGCAGCCCATCCGCTACTCCTGCAACGACATGGTCGCCGTCGATCGCATCCTCGAGGAGACCTACGCGATGGAGCGCTACATCGACGCGCAGTCGGGTGGCCCGGGGGAGGGCTTCTTCCGGATCGTGACCACGCCGGCCGAGGCGCGCGCGGTGATCGCGGACGGCAAGATGGCCGTGGTCCTGGGCATCGAGACCTCGAACCTCTTCGACTGCTACGTCAACGACCGCGACGGCTTCGAGCGCTGCGACGAGTCCGTGGTGATGGCGCAGCTCGACCGCTACCACGAGCTGGGCGTGCGGGTGATGTTCCCGGTCCACAAGTACGACAACGGCTTCTCCGCGGGAGACGGCCACAAGTCCTTCATCGAGGCGGGCAACTTCATCAACTCGGGGCATTGGTCGAACTTCACCCAGGACTGCCCGGACATCCCGACCACGTTCGATCGCGGCGAGGTCTCGTTCGGCGGGCTGAACATGCCTCGCGACGACTACGACGCGGAGCCCCCGCACGACTTCTCGAGCTTCGGCGACAACCCCATCGGCACCCTCCTGCCCTTCGTGGACCAGCTCATGTCGCCGCCGCTCGAGGGCGACTGGTGCATGAACGCGGGCTTGACGCCGCTCGGTGAGTCCCTGGTGGACGGCATGATGCGCCGCGGGATGATCCTGGAGATGGATCACTTCCCGCGCCGCGCCTATCTCAGCGCCTACGAGATGGCCGAGGCGGCGGGCTACCCGGGCCTCGCGGGGACGCACGGTCTCAACTACGACGGGCGCATCTACGCGATGGGGGGCATCTCCAAGACGGGGCTCGGCCGCTGCGGCGTGGCGGGCAACCCCGGCGCGATGACCGAGCGCCTGGCCGGGCGTGTTCAGCTGATCCGTGACAACGGCGGCTATCCGGCCGAGGGCTTCGGCTTCGACCTCAACGGCTTCGCGGGGGCGCCGGGACCGCGCTTCGGCGACGGCGCCGGGTGCAGTGACCCGCAGGAGAACCCGATCACCTACCCCTTCATGTCGGTGGCCGGGGACGTGACCTTCACCGAGCCGCGCGTCGGCAACCGCGTCATCGACTTCAACACCGAGGGCTTCGCGCACATCGGCATGTTGCCCGAGCTGCTCGAGGACGCGCGCCGCACGGGGGCCACCGAGGAGGACCTCGAGCCGCTCTTCCGCTCGGCCGAGGGCTACATCCGCATGTGGGAGGCCGCCGAGGCGCGGGCCGCCGAGCTGTGATCCGCCCGGCGGTCGCGTATGCTCCGCCGCGATGACGTCCCAGCTCGCCGACTCGCTCGAAGCCGCGCGCCCCGAGGACCTGGTCCACATCGACCGGGAGGGGCGGGTGCGCTCGCCGGCGCGCTACCGCGCCATCACCGGGGTCTACTGGGTCACCCTCCTCGGGCTCACCGGGATCGAGGGCTACCTCGGCTACCTCCTCTTCGGCGCGCCCGGCCTGTCGCTCGGGATCGTGATCGGCGGCGCCTTGGCCTGGGTCGGGAGCCGACATGTGCTCTTGCGGCGGTCGAGCACGGCCGCGCTCTCCGGCGAGGTCGACCTGGCCGAGGCGATGGCGGAGCGCGTCGCCAAGGGCTGGCTCGTGCCCCGCAGCCTGCGCGCGATCGCGTACGGCCGGCTCGCCTTCTGCGCGAGCCTGCGCGGCGACCCGGACGCGATGCTGCGTCACACCCGCGAGTCGCTCCGGCTCTGGGGCAAGAGCGGCAACGTCGTCGCGCGCATCACGCGCTACGGCGAGGTCTTCGCCCTGACGCGCATGGGCACGCTCGACACCGCGACCGACAAGCTCGAGATGCTCGGCCCCGAGCCGACCGGCGACTACCTGCGGCTGACCCACTGGACCACCGAGCTCTTCCTCGCCTTCCGCAAGGGCGCGCACGAGCTCGACGAAGACGTGCTGCACGAGCGCGCCAAGCACGCGCTCGGCATCACCTCCGCGAGCCCGCTCCTCGCGCTCCTCGCCTGGGCGTTCGAGCAGATCGGCGACGCCGACATGGCCGAGCTGCTGATGGAGGAGGCGCGCGACCGGCACCCGGGCGACCTGCTCTCGAAGCGCATGCCGGAGCTGCAGCGCTGGATGGACGGCGCCGAGGCCGAGCCCGTCCGGGCGCGCGTCGAGATCGAGGAGGCGGAGGACCGAATGGAGGACCAAGCGGAGGACTCGGTGGACGAAGAGATGTCGGGGCTGAAGAAGAAGCGAGGCGCCTGATGATGCGCGCCCTCGCGTTCCTGGCGCTCACGGCGCTCGCGGCCTGCGGCAACCCATCGAGCCCCATCGCCCCGGCCGACCCGCCTCAGCCCGAGCCGCCGTCTCCGGAGCCGCCCTCTCCCTCTCCCGAGCCGCCCGAGGCGGCGCAGAGCGCAGTCGCCCCCGCGCTCTTCTACGACGACGAGGAGCTCGCCGAGCTCGGCTACCGGCTCGAGCCGCTCGAGGAAGAGAACGCGCGGTGGTGTCGTGGAGACGGCTGCCTGTGTCGCGAGCCACTCGAGACCACCATGACCTTCGACGAGAACCTGCGTGTCTTCCGCGAGGCTCTCGCGCGCGGCCAGGGTGAGGGCTCCGAGCGCCGCACCGTCAATTGCCTGACCGCGGAGACCGGGCGCTGCGGCGCCTTCCGCTACTTCCTCTTCGTGGGCGACATCTACCGACACGAGCTGCGCTGGTTCGACGCCGACGGCGCCATGGTCGCGTGGCGCAACGTGACCGACTACGACGCCTACTGTGGCGGCTCGCTCGCGCGCTGGAAGGGCCGCGTCCCGCGCTGCGAAGAGGTCGAGCGAACCGAGCTCATCTGCGGCGAAGGCCAGACCGTCCTGACCCCCCTCGAAGACCTCCACGCCCTCGCCGCCGGCCGCGGCCCCCGAGGCGCGGGCCCCTGAATAGAGACCCCCACCCAGGGCCAAGGGGACGGTGTTTACTTGTTGACTTCTGCTCGGAAACTTTGCGTACCTCCGGATGGGGGTACGCAAAAAGTCAGGCCACAAGTCAACAAGTAAACACCGTCCCTTCCTCCCCGGATGCGGAGTCACTGTCCGGTGAACTTCGCGTCGCGTCGCTCGACGAACGATCGCAAGCCTTCCTCCGCGTCCTCGCTGTTCATGAGCACCCGCGCCTGGGCCAGGAGCGCCTCCGCCGCGGCGTCGGGGCCTTCGTGCAGGGTCTTGCGGCTCGACTCGAGGGTCGCGCGGACGCCGAGGGGCGCGCGGCTGGCGATCGTCTCCGCGATCGCGACCGCCTTCGCCTTCTGCTCCCCGGCGGCGACCACCTCCTGCACCAACCCGATCCGGTGCGCCTCGGCCGCGTCGAAGATGTCCCCCGTCAGCAGCCAGCGCATCGCGTTGCCCCACCCCGCGATCTGCGGGAGCCGGATCGTCGCGCCGCCGAAAGGAAAGATGCCGCGGTTGATCTCGATCTGACCGAAGCGCGTGTCCTCGGAAGCGACGCGTACGTCAGCCGCGAGCGACAGCTCGATGCCGATGGTCAGGCACCAGCCCTGCACCGCCATCACGAGCGGCTTCGTCCGGACACGGCCGTGCAGCCCGAGCGGGTCGACTGCGCCTTCGGGAAAGAGCGCCGCGCCGCCCTTCACCGCGGGCCCCACCTCCGCGAGGTCGAGCCCGGCCGTGAAGTGATCTCCCTCGGCGTAGAGCACCGCGCAGCGCGCGTCGTCGTCGTCCTCGTACGCCGTCAGCGCCTCGGCGAGCTCGCGCAACATCCGGAGGTCGAACGCGTTCCGTTTCTCGGCGCGGTCGAGCCCGATCAGGTGGAGGTGGTCTCGCTTCTCGACGGTGACGCGGGGCTGGTCGCTCATGCCCTCGTTGTCGCACGCGCCGGCCGACGCGAACAAGCCGCCGCCCGCTCACCTGCCCAGCGCGAGCACGGCGTCCACGTCCTCCCGAGACAGCCCCTCACCGTCGCCGTCCAAGAGATGAACGTGGAGCGCGCGCATGGTGGTCGGGGATTCCGCGAACAGTCCCAGCGCCTCGAGGGCGAAATCCGTAGGCGGGCGGCCGAGCGCGCTGGCCACCACGATCGAGACGGTGCGAAGCGACGCCTGCGATGTCGCGGACTCCTCGATGCGGGACAGCCCGAGCTGGACCTCCTCGAAGCGCGCCCTCGCGCGCCCCGGCGGCAACGATCGCACGTAGGTGCGCTCGTCGTCGGCGACGTCCGTGGTGAGTTGCCGCAAGATCTCCACCGTCTGCCGGAGCGTGTCAGCGAGCGCCCCGGGGGTGTCAGGAGCCTTCCACCTGGAGAGCTCTCGGAGCGAGTCCACGACGTCCCGCCCGACGTCACCGACGAACACGAAGTGAGCCGTGTAGACGCAGAGCTGGTCGGTCCGGCGAGGTGTGAGGTTGACGGCGAACGCGAGGAGTCCGGCCAGACCGGCCCCCATCGCCATCAAGAAGCACAGCCCGGTCCAGTTCACCGGGCCAAACTCCACCGAGCCTCCGCTGGAGCTCCGCCCGGAGTATGTCGTCTCGGGCTCCGAGCGAGCCGGCGACGGTTCGGGATCCGTGTCCCAGCTGCTGCTGGACGAGGAGCTGGTATCCGCGCTCGAGCTCGAGCTGGAACCGCCTCCGCCGCCGCCCCACGCAGATCCCCCGTAGCTGCTCCCCCCGCTCCCCCCGAAGCTCCCCCCGGTCGACTGCGCCGCGGCGGGTGTTGCCGCCACGGTGGAGAAGGCCATCAGGGCCCAACAGGCGACGCGGAGCGTGCTCACTCCTCGAGGCTCCTGTACCGCGTCACAGCTTCGCGAGCTCCGGGTTCGGGACGCGCTGCTCGAAGTCCACCCAGAAGCGCTTGTCCTCGCGGCAGTCGTAGCCACGGCAGACGAGGGGGCGCTGCGCGTGGACCTCGCACTTCTTCGAGCCGGGCGCGCAGTGGGTGCACCAGCCGCGGGCCCAGCTCGAGTCGCACGGGGACGGGCGTCAGGTCGCGCGTGACGCGATGCACGGCCATGAACGCGAGGCCCCCCAGGAGCCCGACCAGCCCTCCGAGCCACTCGACGCCGCGCCCCTCCGGGAGTCGCCGCTGAGAAGGTACTCCGTCTTTCCCCGGGCTGTGCTCGATGACGAGCCAGCCCTCACCGCGCCGGATGCGCAGCCGCTCGGATTCGTGAAGGACGTCGCCGAGGCTCACGCCGTCAGCCTATCATGCGCGCCTCTCACGCGAGCGCTTCGGCGTGTCGCTTCATCGCCGCCGCTTGCCGCTCGAAGCCGTCCTTCACGCGCGCGAGCGGGACCCAGCGCGCGGCGAGCCCGTGGAAGGCCTCCTCGCTGTGGTAGACCGTCGGCCCCGACGCCGCCTGCGTCAGAGTCTGCACGCGCGTCGCGCGCACCAATCGGAGCCGGGGGATCCAGCCGCTGAAGCGATAGGCGAGGGCGGCGCGCCAGACACCGTCCACCTCTCTCGGCGGGTCGAGCTGAACGACGCGCTCGGGCGAGCTGAAGCCGCCGCCGGTCGCCCACTTCACGTGCAGCGTGAGGTCGTCCCCCACCGCCAGCGGCCTCGCGGGGGCGTCGACGTCGACGATGAAGGGGTTCCAGTCTCGGTAGGCGCGCACGTCGACGAGGACCGACCACACCCGGTCGATCGGCGCGTCGATCTCGCGCTCGACCTCCGCCCGTGGGGTCACTCCTCGCACTCGACGCCGCCGCGCCGTGTCCCCGCGGCCACCTCCGAGAGGCAGCGGTTCGCGCAGGTCACCGTCACGTACTGGAGCAGCCCGTCGTCGCGGAAGATCGCCTGGTCCTTGGTGACGCTCGGATCGCCGGCGGGAGAGTCGAGCCACACCCGGTACATGGCGTCGTACTGCGAGTCGGCCTCGCGACAATAGCCATTGCAGGCGAATCTCTGCGCCTCCTCGCGGTTCTCGGTGCCCGACTCCGGCGTGTGGCGCACGCCCTGGTCGTCTTCGACCCAGCCGAGACAGGTGGCGCCGCCGCTCCCGCCGCAGGCGAGGATGGGGAGGGCGAGGCCGCCATAGCAGGCCAGGCGGATGAGGAGTCGACGCAGCATGAGCGGAGGGTATCAGAGCCCGGCGCGCCGTTTTCTTGCCCGATCGGATCGAACCGTGCGCAATCGAGCCATGCTACGACCGAGCTCGAAGGGGGGCCGAGAGGCCGAAGCGACCCGGCCCGTACGCACCGTGTTTCTCCGACGCGGCGCGACCACGGACCTCCACCGGCACGCCGAGCCGAGCGCCTGGACCCGCGTGGTCTCCGGGCGCATCGTCGACGAGCGCTGGCACGAAGGTGAGGACGGCGCGCTCGTGCGAGAGGAGCGCGTGCTCCGCGCCGACCAGGCCCTCGCGGCGCCGACGGGCGCGCTGCACCGCGTACGCGCCCTCGAGGACACCGCCTTCGTCACCTCGTGCTCCGACGAGTGCGGCTGCGCGCAGGCGGCCGACGCCGACGAGAGCAGCGCGGTCGAGGTCGCGCGCGCGATGGCCGACCGGAGCGCGGTCGAGACGGCGGTGGGGGTGAGCGCCCCGGTCCCCCCGCGGCGGCTCGGTCCCGTGCTCGAACGCTGAGACCGCCGCGGTCGGTCGGTGCTACCGTGCGCCAATGAGCGACGACCAGTGGAAGCTCTGCAGCGCCTGTCGCAAGCCCATCGCGCACGGGCAGACCTACTACGCGTGCAGCGTCTCGACCTGCAACCGCAAGCGCACGGCGCTCTACTTCTGCACCGTAGATTGCTGGGACGCCCACGACGCCGGGGCCAACCATCGCAGCTCGTGGGCTGAGGAGAAGAAAGCCCCCGCCAAGCCATGACGCGGGCCGTCGTGTGGGTCAGCGTCGGCGCGCTGCTGGCGCTCGGTTGCAGCCCGAGCGTGCACCGCTGGACGCGGCCAGACGGCGTCACGCAGGAGGTCATGAGCCACGACCGCGGCCTCCAACCCTGTCCCCGCGGCGGCAGCAACCACTGCGACTGCGACTCTGACGGCGACTGCGCGGAGCGTCCCGGCGGGGAGTGTCACCCCGGCTTCCCGGACGGCGGCACGACCGGCTACGACCCGGGCCTCGTGCAGACCTGTCGCTATGCCGAGTGCCGGGCCGACGTGGACTGTGGCGAGGGCGCGCTCTGCATCCCGCGGGGCTTCCTCGCCCCCGTCGAGCGCTGCATCGCGGCCACCTGCCGGAGCAGCGCCGACTGCACCCGTGCCGCTGGCGGGGCCTGTCGCGTGATGTCGACCGGGCGCGGCGCGACCTACGAGGCGCACTGCGTGTATCCGGACGATCCGTGCGACCCCGTCGGAGGCCGCGGCTGCGCGCCCGTGGAAGACTCGTCCGGAGACGCTCGAGAGCAACAGTGCGTGTTCAGCGGAGGCGCGGCGCGCTGCGCCCCCGTCCCCGACCCCGTCCCCTGACCGATCTCAGGGCGCGGGCGCGCTCAGATCCTCGTCGTAGGGCGACCACGGACGGGTCGACGTCGCCCTCGGCGATACCCCGATGTACCCCGAACCCCGCGGGCGCGGCGGCTCCCGAATCGAACGCCGTACGGCTGTCGATCACCGTACGATTCGCGCTTCCCACCGGGGGCCGAGGCCCGACTACGCTCCGCGGGTGGATCGCGACGTCCGGCCGCCCGTCTTTCTCACGCTGCCGTCCCGAGGAGCGCACGAGGCGCCCGACGACGACGGTCAGGCACCAGGCGACCCCGAAACCGGGTATCATGGTGAGCGAGACTCATGGCTCGACCGGTCGACGCCGATTCCGCGCACACCTACGACTCGATCGTGAGGGCTGCGCTCGATGTGCTGAACGAGGTCGGCCTCCCCGAGAAGCTGAGCATGCGCAAGGTCGCGTCTGCGGCCGAGGTCAGCCCGGGCACGATCCAGTACTACTTCGGCTCCAAGACCGACCTGCTCGAGGCCTGCCTCGACGGCTACTACCAGCGGCTGACCTTGCTCGCGGGTCAGCTCGGCGGCTCCATGCAAGGTCGCCAGGGCTCCGAGTTCGTGGAGTACGTGGCGCGGACCCTCTTCCGCTTCGCCCGCCGCGAGCGCGCGCTCATCAAGCTCCGCATGGCGACGAACGCCCAGCGCGGCGAGCTGCACCCGCAGCGTCAGCCCGAGTTCCTGGGCGCCATGATCGTCGAGGCCGCGAAGTCGTTCGCGCCGCACATCACCGTCGACCAGCTCCACGCGCGCCTCGCGATCCAGTCGATGTCGTCGATCATGGCCCGCATGGCCCTGCTGACGGACTCCGAGCTCGAGTGCCTGACCGATCGGACCGGCGAAGAGGGCTGGGACACGGTCGAGGAGTTCGTGGTGCAGGCGGCGCGGCGCATGCTCTGCCCCGCAGAGGGCTGAGCGCCCCCTTCAATCGGGAGGCGGGCCGCCGATACCCGCACCGTGGCTACCGACTGGCGCCTTCCCCTCTCCGCGCACCTCGCGCAACAGCTCGACGTGAACGGCCTCGCGCACGAGCTCGTCTCTCGAATCGGCGCTCGCGCCGAGGCCCCCGCCTGGGTGGTGCTCGGAGACGAGTGCTGGGCCTGGGCCGATGGGGAGGTCGCTCGCGGCCCCCTCGATGGCGACGTCGCTCGCCGCGCCGCCCTGCGATCCGACGATGGGCCCGTCTTCGACGGAGACGTCGCCGTGATCCCGATCGGCGCGCGCGGCAGCGTGCAGATCGGCTTCGAGCCGGGGCGCCCCGACCGGGAGAGCGTGACGGCCGACGTGGCCGAGCTGGGTCCGCTGGTCGCGTCGCTCGTCGACGGCGTCGAGATGTATCAGGCGCTCGACCTCGTGGTGCAGCAGGAGATGACGGCGGCGGTGCTGCGCGAGGAGCACATCAAGCTCTTGATGGACAGCATGACCGACGGGCTGGTGGTCTGCGCCCTCGACGGCACGGTGACCGGGACCCAGTCACGCGCGGCGCGCGACCTGCTGGGCGACTGCGAGGGCGCCAAGATCTGGGACGTGCTCGCCCCCGACGACCCCGCGATGACGCGCCTCGCCTACGAGCAGGTGGCGGAGAACCTGCTGCCGTTCGAGGTCTCGGCCTCCCTGCTGCCCACCGAGCTCGAGCGCGATGACCGCGTGCTGCGCATGAGCTACGGCGAGGTCGTCGAGGGCGGCGAGTTCGTCTACGTCATGCTGCTCGTCCGCGACGCGACGGCCGAGGTGGCGGCCGAGCGGGCCGACGCGGAGCGCCGCCAGCTGACGAACATCGTCTCGCACCTCATCGCCGATCACGGCGGCTTCGTCTCGTTCGTGCACGAGGTCGAAGAGCTCCTGGCGTCGCTGCGCGAAGACCAGGACGAGGCGACGCTCGCCCGGCGCCTGCACACCATCAAGGGCAACGCCGCGATCTTCGGGTTCGACTCGGTCGCCTCGCGCTGCCACGCGCTCGAGGAGCGCATCCAGAGCGGCGCCACCTTCGCGAGCGCCGACCGTGAAGACCTCGTCGCGTCCTGGCGCGAGGCGCTCGGAGGCATCAGCGCCATGCTCGACGGACACGGCGGCGGCGACCTGCTGCTCCTGCGCGGCGAGTACGACCGGCTCTGCATCGCGCTCGAGCGCGCGGGCACGCCGGAGCCGGTGCGGGAGCTCGTCGCGAGCTGGGAGAACGACGCGGTGCGCGACCTGCTCGTCACGCCGAGTCGGCAGGCCGAGCGGCTGGCGCGCAGCCTCGGCAAGCGCGTGCAGGTCGTGGTCGAGCACAACGACGCGCGGCTGCCGAACGCCGGCGCCAAGATGCTCTTCCGGAACCTCGTGCACCTCGTGCGCAACGCCATCGACCACGGCATCGAGACGCCGGAGGAGCGCGCCCGTGGCGGCAAGGCGCCGGTCGGTCGCCTCCTGATCACCACGCTCCGCGAGGCGAGCGCCTTCACGGTCTCGGTTCAGGACGACGGCCGCGGGATCGACTGGGACCGCGTCCGGGCCCTCGCCTCCGAGCGCGGGCTGCCCGCCTCCACGCCGGAGGAGCTGTTCGCGGCCCTCGCCTCCGACGGGCTCTCCACGCGCGCGCAGGCCAGCGAGATCTCCGGCCGCGGCGTCGGGCTCGGCGCGGTGCGGCAAGCGTGCGAGGGGCTCGGCGGGACGTTCGACATCCAGAGCGAGCCCGGGAGCGGCACGACCTTCCGCTGCGTGATCCCGGTCTGACGTCAGCCGGGTAGATCCGGCGGCGGCTCCGCGCCGAGACGCGCGGACCGGAGCGCGTGCCAGCCGATCGAGAGGCTCCCCACCGCGAGCCCGAGCACGACGCCCGCGTCGACGATGCCGCGCCACGGCTGCGGCGTCATTCGCACCAGCAGCACGAGCGCGCTGATCCCCGCGACGAGCGACCACGCGACGATCTTCCCGCGGCGCGTCGAGGCGAACAGGGACATGCAGTACGCGGGCGCGAGCAGCGCGGAGCCGACCGAGCGGCCTCTCCCGAGGTGGAACGCCCGCGCGACGACCCGCGGCGAGAAGCGCCGATGGAAGCCGCGCCAGCCCTCGGCGTAGCCCATGAAGATCACCCAGCCGCCGAGCAGCATCCACTGGGCGCCGCTCAGCTCCATCGCGAGCGCCTCGACCGCGATCGGCGAGAGCCGCACGATTGCGTTCATCAGCAGCGCCAGGACGCCTCCGATGCCCCAGAGGACGACGAGCCAGCCCAGCGGCGACAGCTGATGCCGCTCTCTCTCCGTCGCACTGCCGTTGCGTCGCGCCACGCACGGCAGTCTACCCCGTCCCGCGCCGGGGCGCGCGGACGAGAGCCGATAACCTCCCCCGCATGACGGCTCCCTGGGGGTGGTCGTCGCGCTCGAGGGCGACCCAGCGCGGGCGGCTGCGCTCTAGATCCAGGCCGCCGGCTCGGGCACGCGCTGCAGCGCCTCGAGCAGGGCGCGCGCGTCCGGGAAACGGTCGTCGGCCTTCTTGGAGAGCGCGCGCATCACGATCGCCTCGAGCGACGGCTGCACCTGCAAGCCCTCCCGCGCCTCGGCCAGCGGCGGCGCGGGCGTGACCACGTGGGCCCGGATCATGCTGGCCCGGCTCTCGTGCACGAACGGCGGCCGCCCCGCGAGCAGCTCGTAGAGCAGCACCCCCGCGGCGTAGACATCGCTCCGCGCGTCCACCCGGCTGCCGATCCCCTGCTCGGGCGGCATGTAGGCGGGCGTGCCGAGCACCGTGCCTTCCGTCGTCAGCGTCGCGTGCGTGCCCCAGCGGTCCGAGTCCGTGAAGCGCGCGAGCCCGAAGTCGAGCAGCTTCGGGTGGAGCTTCGCCCCCTCGAGCACCGCCACGAACACGTTCGCCGGCTTGAGGTCTCGGTGCAATACGCCGTGCGTGTGTGCGTGTGACAGCCCCGCGATTACGCCCATCCCGATCTCGAACGCCACGGGCAGCGGCAGCGGCTTCTTCTTCATCATCTGATCGAGCGGCAGCCCGGTCAGCAGCTCCATCACCGTGTAGGGCGTCCCCTCGAACACCCCGTAGTCGAGGATGCGGATGAGGTGCGGGTGGTCGAGCCCGTTCAGCGCGCGCGCCTCCCGCTCGAAGCGCTCGCGCATCTCCGCGCGCGTCCCCACCACCACGTCGAGGAGCTTCACCGCGACGGCGCGCCCCTCCGCGTTGGTCGCGCGATAGACCGTGCCCGCGCCGCCGCCCCCGAGCCTGGCGACCAGCGTGTATCGGCCATCGATGACCGTGCCCGAGGCGTCCTTCACGCGCGGAAGATAGCAGCGTCCGCGCGCCTGCGACGAGCCGGACTGCTAGCCTGCACGCCATGGCGGAGCTCGGCCGACGTCACCTCTTCTACGGGGACCTCAACTGCCCCTTCTGCTTCGCGCAGAACGAGCGGCTCGAGCGACTCGGCGCGCACCACCTGGTCGAGTGGCGTGGGATCGAGCACCTCCCGCGGCAGCCCGTCCCACCGGTCGACGACCCGGCCGAGCGCCGGTCGATCGCCGGCGAGCTGACGCGCCTCCGCCTCAAGGCTCCCGACGTGGAAGTGCGGGACCCCCGGATCCGCCCCAACACGCACCTGGCCACCGCGGCCGTGGCTGTGGCCGCGGAGCGCGACGGACTCGCCGCGGCGCGGCTGCGCACGGAGCTCTACCGGGCCCTCTGGCAGGAGGGTCAGGACATCTCCTCGCGCGCCGTCGTCCTGCAGCGGATCCGAGCCGCCGGGCTGGGCGCGCTGGACCTCGACGCGGGCTCCGCCGCCGTCCGCCGCTGCACCGAGGAGTGGGAGCGAGGCGCCTTCGAGCGTCGCCTGCCGGCCATCGTCTCTCGCTCGGGTGACGTCCTGCTCGGCCTCGCCACCGAGGACTCGCTCCGGAGCTTCATCTGGATGCAGCCAGCGCAGGCCGACCCCCTCGCCACCTGCGCGACCGACGACCCGAAGCGCTGAGCGATCCTCGCTCGGGATCCTCGGTCGGGCGCGCTGGCCCGAGGGCCGCGACGCGTCATCTTCAATCCATGAGCACCAGCGTCGCCCCGCCCCCTCTCGTGCACCTCGGCCGGAGCGCGGGCGCGACGCCGTCCCGCCCGAGGCACGCCGCCTCCACCCGGCACGAGCAGCGCGACGTCACCGTGCACGGCATGCGGCTCCGCTACATCGACGTCGCGCCGAGCGGCCACGAGGACGACGAGCCCATCCTGCTCATCCACGGCCACAGCTCGCGGCTCGAGGAGTACGAGGCGCTCATCCCGCACCTCGGCGCGCGCCGCCGCGTGCTCATCCCGGATCTCCCGGGCAGCGGCTACAGCGACAAGCCCGACCGCGCCTACGACCTCGCGCTCTTCGAGGACGCGCTCCTCGGCTTCCTCGACGCGCTCGGCGTCCAGCGCGCCCACCTCGGCGGCGGCAGCCTCGGCGGCAACCTCGTGCTCCGACTCGGCCACCGCGAGCCCGAGCGCTTCGACCGCCTCGCCGCGTGGGCGCCGGCGGGCTCGTGGGACCCGATGCGTCGCTGGGCCATCTTCGGCCGCGTCATGAAGCGGCTGCCCTTCATGTTCTGGCCCTGCCTCTGGGTGCAGTCGCGCTTCTGGTACCGCCGCGACTGGGAGGGCCGCGACGCCGCCCTGCGCGAGGTCTGGGCCTACTACCGCGAGGTCTACGGCGCGGGCTTCCACCGCATGTACTGGGAGATCGGCGTCGACCAGGCCGAGCAGAGCCTCTTCGACCGCGCGCCCGACATCCACCACCCGACCTGGCTCGCGTACGGCGACCAGGACAAGGCGCTCGACATGGACCGCGGCGTCCAGCGCCTCGCCACCCTCCTGCCCCGCGTGAAGCTCCGCGTCTTCGAAGGCGCCCGCCACTCCCTCGCCAACGAGGTCCCCGAGGAGCTCGGCCGCGAGGTCGACGCCTTCCTCGCCGAGCCGTAGCGGCCGCCAGTCGAGTTGCTAGACTGCGCGTCGATGACCGGCGCCGGCAACCGGAGGCGAACCGGCACGCTCGACATCCGCGGAGCCCTCGGTGGTCCTCGGCGCGGCGTGGATCGTCCGCGCCTCTCAGGTCTTCGCGCTCTCGGTCGGAGTCCTGGCCGCGTGCTTCGGAGCGGCGGAAGTGTTCGAGACGGGCGGCGCCTCCTGGCCGCTCGACGTCGCGGGCGTGGTGGCCTTCTGCTGCGGCGTCGCCGTCATGCTGCAGCTCTTCGCGTCGTCGACCCGCGTCACCGTGCAAGCCGACCGCGTCGTCATCCGGCAGGGCGTCCAGGAGCAGGTCATCCGGCTGGGATCGGAGGGGCGCATCGCGCGGGTGACGCTCCCCGGTTCCGGAGGCGAAGGCGGCGGGCCCCAGTACGGGCTGGCCTTCGTCTTCGATGGCCGCTGCGAGATCGCGCTGCTCTACACCCACACCGAGGCGACCGTGGATGCGCTCGGCCGTTGGCTGATGGAGGCCGCCTCGCTCGGCGAGCTCCGGGAAGACGACCACGCTCTGTGCGAGAGTACGCCGCCGCTGCGTGCGCGCATCCGGTGGCGCCCGAGCACCGCGGCCTCGGCGCCGCGTGCGTTTTGACCGGAGGACGGAGACGGCGTCATGAGCACCATCGCGTTCCGGCTCTTCACCGAGCAGCGCACTCCCGTCGGCGAGATGCTGGGGGAGCTCCAGCTCGCCGACTTCCGTGAGCGCTTCGGAGCGAACACCTCGTTCTGGACACCGGACGACTACGAACGGCAGTGGACCCGAGCCGCGGAGGCGCTCCTGGCGGGCGCGGCGAAGGGCGCGTTCGTCACCTCGCTCACGGACCCGAGCCACCCAGGCTTCGCGTTCATCTGGGAGTTCCTCCGCGACGGTGACGAGCTCGTGTTCCACAACCGGCTGATCGCGCTCCACGAGCACCAGCCGCCCTTCGATCCCTGGGATGTGGGGCGGCATGTCGAGCCCCACGAGCCCGAGCACGAAGATGGCGACGGTATCTCGGAGTGGCGGGTCTCCGCCGCGGAGCTGGAGGTCGCGCTCGAGGTCACGGAGTGCATCTTCCCGCTGGATCGCTGGGGCGACGTGAGCCACGCCAGCGTGCACCTCGTCCGCGTCGAGCGGTCGAGCGGCGGAGGCTTCCTCATCGTGACCCGCGAAACCCACGGCGAGTTCGACGTGTGGGTCGAGACAGCGGACGAGGTCGACGCCTATCTCTCCGGCCTCGAGGTCGAGTGGCGGCTCGCGTGAGCCCGACCCACCGTCGCGTCACAGCGGGATGACGGCGCGCATCCGAGGGACGGGGTAGGGCAACCGGAGGTCCTCGGGGGCACCCGCGAGCACACGCCCCGACCGGGCGCACGCGTAGCCGGCGAGCTGGTCGGGGCTGAGCTCGATGTGCAGGAGGGACGCGTCCCCGAACCACTGGCCGGGCCAGAAGATCAGATCGCTGACCTCGGCCCCGGGAAAGTTGTTCTCCAGCCCTCTCAGAGCCGTCGCGGTCTGCGCCTCGGAGAGCTTCGCGCCCGCCACCGCGCCCATCGCCGCGCTCGTCTCCGCGAATCGGAGGTCGGCCAGGTAGCCCGCAGGCCGCGAGAGCGCCTCCGACGCGAACGCCTCGGCGTCCATGGCGCCGTGTAGCGCCGTGAAGTCCACCTCGGCGTAGCGGCGGTGCGCGCTCGCGTTCCACTCCTCGAGCAGCGGCGCGAGCCCGTGATCCCCCCGGCCGATCGCGTCCGCGATCCTGCGCGTCAGCTCCACCAGCCGCGCGAGCCGCACGTCGTCGACCGGAGCGGGGAGCAGTCTCGACTCGATTCGATGCATGTCCGTTCAGCGCGCTCGAGGCTCTCCTCGAGTCGTCAGCCGTTGGAGACTGCATCTCATGGTCGATAGTGTCGAAGCGACGGTCATAGCAGAACCGGGGCGCCGAGCGGGCCAGGGCCGCCGGAGATTCGCGCGCGTCCCAACCTGACCCTCGCTCAGCGCGCCCGCGCCTGCCGAGCACGTGCGAGGGCCTCGTCGAGGTCGGTGACCAGCGCGTCGACGTCATGCGACGTGCCGGTCGCGAGCAGGTGGTGGGCTCGGCCGTCCGTCAGGAGGACCGCCGACTCGGACTCCATTCGAGTCTTGACCAGCCTCGCGACGCCGAGTCGGCACGAGAGACGGGGCCCGAGCAAGCGGTCCTTGAAGACCACCTTCTTCGGCCCGACACGCAGGCGCTCCTCCGCGAGGGGCCACTGCATCACGACGATGGGGATCAGGACGAGGATGGGCACCACGAGGCGCAGGCCCGCCATCGAACCCAGGCACGTGACCACCATGACGGCCGGGAACAGGAGCAACAGGCCTTTGCCGCTCGTGACCCGAGGACGGCGATAGTGCGTGGTCGCGCCGTCCGTCCGGGTCCTCCGCCAGCCGGTGCGCTCGCTCTCCCCGGGCGGCTCGCGGAGCGGTCCAGGTCTCGACGTCACCTTCGACACCAAGGGCCCAGGAGGCGACGGAAGACGTGGTGCACGCCGCTCACTCGCTGTGTCCCGTTCACCCACGCCGAGATCCGCAGCAATCCGACGCCGAGGTCCACCTCGCCGTCCGACGTCACCTCTCCCCCGCTCGCGTCGGCGATCGAGCGTACGAGGAGCGGCTGGAGATCTGCGGACATCGGCGGAGCTTAAATTGAGCGACCCAACGCGTCGAGCGCTCTGGCGAAGAAGGCAGGCAGACGTGCGCTCACTCCGCCAGACTGAAGAGGGGGAGGTAGAACGCCAAGAGGGCCGCCATCACGTTGGCGACGAACAGTACGAATCCCGTCGCCACGAACGCGAGCGGCCATCCAGGCCCACGCCGCTTCCTCGTGATCAGCGCGAACCCGACCATGCACGCGGCGATGGCAGGGAAGAGCAAGTACGGCCAAGCCCCGTACACCCACGCGCGGGTCCACATCGGGAGCGTGTCGCGGCCCCCGAAGTCGTCGAACATCGCTCCGAACGCGGGAGCCACCTGGAGCCGGAGCACCAACGACTCGATGCCAATCGCGACGAAGAACACGAGCGAGACCACCGCCGCGGCGCTTCGACCGGGCCTCGGAGCGTCGGCATGGGCGGGGCTTCGGGTCACGACCGCAGTCTACGCGCTTTGACCGGGCCCCGTTCGGTTCTTGGGCTGCCTGGCAACGTCCCGGACGAAAAAACTGACGACGAAGTCTATCGAGAGAGATTTTCCAGAGGAGACACGCCGCGTTTGATAGCGCTTATCGACTTCGACAGAAGAACTGACAGAATGGCAAATCATCGACGATTTACGAGAGAGAGCTCACGGCGATTGATAACGCCTATCGACTGCGACGGAAAAACTGACAGAATGGCAAAAGGGTAAGCTTCGCCGGGTGCGGGCTCACGGGAATCGCAGACGACAGACATTCTCTGGAGGTCGGCACCCACGTGGGGGCCATTCGCGTCGCGACGGCGCGGGAAGGCCTTCGGAGGGTATCGCGGGCAGGGCTCGCTGCTCGTCCTCGTGACCTTTCAAGCGCCGGCGATGCTCGGCATGATGGGGCGATGAGCCGACTCCTTCACGCAACTGTCCTGCTGTTCCTCGCGCTCTCCTTGGGCTGCGACGAGCCCGCGCCGATGCGCGACGCGGGAGCGGGCGCCGACGCGAGCCTGCGGGCCGACTCGGGAGCTGAGGGCGACGCCGACACCCCGTCGGCTGACGCCGAGGTCGTGGACGCCAGCGCGACCGACGGTGGCGCGCCGGCCGAGCCCCGCGTGGAGGTGGTCCTCGACGCGCCCATCGTGGAGACCTCGGCGGAGGCCATCACCGAGGTCACCGTCCGCTGCGTGGCGCGCTTCGCCACCGGGATCCCGATGGCCGATCCGGGGGACTTCGTCATCGCGGTCGAGGGGAGCGGCGTCACGCGCGCGGGAGACACCTTCACGTTCGCCGAGCGGGGAAGTCACCGGGTCACCTGCGCGTCCGCGAGCCTCGGGAGACAGGGTGAGGACACGATCGTCGTCGCCTACGAGGCCGTCGACCGAGACGTGATCCGACTCGCCGGGTTCGCCGCGGCGGAGGGCGACGCGGTCGACCGCGCGGTGAGCGCGGGCCGGGCTGGTGACGAGGCCGCCGTGCGCGCAATCGCGGCCGAGCTGTCGACCCTTCGCGGTGAGATCGACCTCGACCGCTACGCCGCCGTCTCGTGGCTCGTCCCGCACCCGAACGGGTGGCCCACCGTGGAGGAGGCGCGCGCCGCGGGCGAGACCGCCGGGCCGGACGACGTGGCGTTCGCCGCCGCGCTGAGCGAGGCCTCCATGGCGCTCGGCGCCCTCGAGACCGCCATCGCGGACCTCCCCACTGACGCGATCACCGACTCGGACGAGCTGGCCTACCGCAGCGCGTCCGAGCGGCTCGCGCGCGCCTCGGCCGATCTCGCCGCGCTGAGCCCCAGCCCGATCGCCGTGCTCGAGGGCCTGCCGCTGATCGATCGGCTCGTGTCCACGGACCTGCCGCGCACCCAGCGCGCGGGCGTGAGCTGGTTCGCGGACCAGCTCGCGACGGCGTCCGTCCCTGGGAGCGGCGGCGAGGTGATCAGCCTCATCGGTCCCGCCATCAGCATGGCCGCGCAGCACGCGCTCGGCAGCGTCCCGAGCTACAGCGGCCTCCTGAAAGACCTCATGCGCGCCACCATCACAATGGGCATCCAGCTCGCCCTCCGCGGGCTGATCGAGGAGACGTACCCGCCCACGCTCGGCGGGCCTGCGATCAGCGGCGTGTTCGGCCGCGCGCTCGGCGCGCTGTCTCCCGGCCTCGACTTCGAGATCGACGCCGCCAACTACGACCCGGTCGACCCGAACAACAACGTCGTGATCATCATCCCGCCCAACGCGCCCGACTTCGCGCTCGAGGTCGAGGGCGTGCTCGGTTCCGTCAACGCGCTGCGCGCGGCGGGCAACTGGCTGCAGGTCGCCAAAGCGATCTGGGACGGCCTCAAGTCCATCGGCGCGCTCGCAGACGGCATCGCCGGGATCGGGAGCGCCACGCCCGTCATCCACTCGATCGGCTACTCGACCGACGGCCTCATGCGGGCCGTCTTCCCGCCCGCGCCCACGATGATCAACTGCAACATCGTCCCGCGCATCGGGTACGTGATCCCGCTGCGCGTGGGCGTGGGCTACGGCGAGTCGGTCTCGGTGCTCGTGCCCGCCGAGCGGTGCTGACTCCTCGCCGAGCGGCGATGGGGCGGCCCGTTCGCCGGCCTTTTCTGCTCATCGGAGTCGACGCGCACGCTCCCGGACTGCGTGGTCCACGCCTTCACCTGCGACAGCGTCGGCCGCCGCCTCTCCACCGAGGACCCGAACACCCACCTGGGCCGCGCGGCAGCTCGTTCCAGGGTCAGCTAGGATGCCGAGCTCTACCAAGTGCGATACTCGGGGCCCGAGACGGTCGGTCAGGTGATCTTCAACTACTGGGACTGAGGTGTGGCGGTGTGGTTCCTTCCGCCTTCGGCGATGAGTCTCCCGCCTGCGGCGATCAGTGCCGGGTGGTCTGCATCAAGGCCGGCGGCGTGCTCTACCTCCGCTCGCTGCTGCAGTCGGGCCGCTTCGAGGACGGCTTCGGCTTCAGGCAGACCACGCGCTACGCGGTATGATCAGGCACTGAGCTGCGCCCGTTGAGCACCATCGAGTCTCTCAAACAATGCACCTGTAGCTTCTGGTACATCTTGCTCATGGCCCTCCCCTTCCTCACCGAATGCAGTTGTGGGCAACCCCGACCAACACCACCCGGCCTTTCGAGGCCTGAGGTCTTGGCGACGTCTACTTGTCATGTTCATCGACGGCGCAGGAAAGTATGTGTGCTTCGGAGTCGGAGCGATGCTGCTCTCAAAGTGGGCCCTTCATCCCACCCATCCAAAGGATACGCAGTTCTCCCAACCTCCAGATTCGTGAGGGCGTTGCAAGTGACGTTTGCTCTGCCTGGACTCGTGTGTCTCTCTGCTGCGATCGTCGGCGTTTCTCATTGGCTCATCTTCTTGGTGGCGGCCGGAGCCTTCTTGGGCGTCGTCCTGCTTCTGGAAGTCTCCGCCTCAGCTGTTCGTGTGGAGTTCAGGTCCGACGGCATAGTCGATATTCGTCAGGCATGGCAGAGATGGACCCTCAAGCTTGGGACCGACACGGCGTTGGCTCGGATCAGCGATGAGAGCCTACAGGGCGAGGGCGGTGGAGAGCTTAACGGCCTGGCAACTATCGGGGGCTCAGGCTGTAGTCTCGTGACGCTCTCAGGTCATTCATCGAAGTCGGTTGACGCATTAGGAATCTGGCTTGCGTCCGCGCTCCAACTCCGCGAGCCCACCCAGGAGGAGGCTGTGCTGGCTTTAGTATGTTCCCGGGTTTCGGCGCAGTTTTGCTGGCCCTGGCATCGCGCCGCGTCGAGTGCGCCGGTTGAGTCTTGAGGGTCCCGCCTTGGGCGAGCAGTCCTCGCCGAACAGTGCCGGGTGGTCTGCGTCAAGCGAGAGGTATGATGGGCTTATTGGAACGCTGGTTGGCCTCGACCAGCAGGGCGGGCTGAGCGAAGACGTAATGGATTGCTTCGATCTCGTGAATCCGTTCTAGGTCAGACTGCAGCTCGGGTACTAGGAGGTTTAGCGTGGAGATTCCGGTTTCGCGCTACGTTCGAGAGATGATAGGTATCTTCACTCGGGTTTCCTGTGAGCAGTCTTTGGGTAGGGGGCTTGCACTGATGTCATTCATTGTGCATCACAGGTTTGTGACACCGGACTACGACTCGGAGAGTGATCCCGATGTAGGAGCGTTTCCGGAGGTGGCACAGATCGTTGCCGTCGTCTGTTCTTCCGTTTCGTCCTCGCCTGTCTTCTGGCTCGACCATTGGAGGCGGTGTGCGCCCGAAGATATCTGTCGTGGGGATATCGATCGCTGGCGAAGGCGTGTTCGCGAGTTGGATGGAGTGGTCGCGACACCACTGTAACGGGCGAGACCCGAACCGGGGTCGTCGACCGGGAAGGCGAGACCCGAACCGCGACCGGGAAGCGAGAATCTCCGAGCTCGTCCAGAACGGTGCTGATCTGTCCGTAGAAGTTCCGGGCCTCGGGCTCGTCAGTGACCTGCCTGTCTATCCAGTGGTGAGGGCCTATTTCAGTCGGCAGCTTGTAGGCTGATCTCTTTGTGCGCTCGCGAACCGGCGACCAGCGGGGGCAAGCAGTTGGGGAGTCCCAGGACTTCTGCGTGCAGGGTTGGGTGGTCTGGGTCTGGCAGTTTCTGGGGTAGCAAATGTTCGTGAAGGAGGAGTTGATAGGCTGGGTGCTCGGATACAGTGCGCAGGAGATTGATCTCTGGCTCATGAACCACCCCGGTGTCGTACTCCCCGACGAAGTTCGCCGGATGTGGGAGAATGCGAGTTATGGCAGGGTTGGGAACGCCGAGGAAGCTGGGGCGGTCGACCTGATCGACGGTAGCACGACGGCAGGCATAGAGATCATTCGGCTCTTTCCTCCTCCGGGAAAGATGGCGGTGTTTGTCGTGGATGTTGACGAGGTGTTCCGAACGACGCGGCCGGCGCTGGGCGACAACTACCGGCCGTTCTTGCTGGATGCTTTCGGGAATGTGTTCTTGTGGGATGGAAGCTGCGCAGATGGAGAGGTGGTCTTCTTGGATAGGACTCACTGGCGGGCGGTGCTCGTTTGCGAGCATGTTAGTGACTTCCGGGAGCTCGTACGGCTATCCCCAAAATACTGACCCCGCCTTCGGCGATCAGTGCGGGGGGGGGCCTGCGTCAATCAGCGCTCGCCTCGAGCGAGCTGACCGGCCCCGCGCTGGGCGACGTCTCGGTGCTCGACACCTCGGCCGGGGGTGGTTCGCGTGGGGCGACGCCCGCGGCGCCTCTCCGGCCGCGCGCGGCGCCTACCGCTCCACGCTCGCCTTCCTTGTCCCCGCGGACTGACGCCGCGCTACTTCATGGCCTTCTCGACGCGGGCGCCGAGGTCCTCGTCGACCTTGCGCCAGTACTCGAAGGCGCGCTTCAGGACGGGCTCGCTGACGCCGTCCGAGAGGTGGCCGGCGATGTTGGAGACGAGGCGCTCGCGCTCGGCGTCGTTCATGACCTCGCGCACGAGGGTGCCGGGCTGGCCGAAGTCGTCGTCGTCCTCGCGAAGGGTGTAGGCGGCGCGGATGAACTCGCCGCTCGCGTTCCACTTCTCGACGTAGGGGTAGCGCTCCGGGTCGGCCTTCGGGCCGCCCTTGGAGTTCGGCGCGTAGACCGGGTCCGAGACGTTCTCGACGCGCATCGCCCCGTCCTTGGTGTAGCTGTGCACGGGGCACTGCGGCTTGTTGACGGGGATCTGCTTGTAGTTCACGCCGAGGCGCGCGCGGTGCGCGTCCGCGTAGGCGAAGACGCGGGCGAGGAGCATCTTGTCCGGGCTGACGCCGACGCCGGGCACGAGGTTGTTGGGCTCGAAGGCGGCCTGCTCGATCTCGGTGTGGAAGTCGGTCGGGTTGCGGTCGAGCGTGAGCTTGCCGACCTCGTGCAGCGGGTAGTCGCCGTGCGGCCAGACCTTGGTCAGATCGAAGGGGTTGTAGCGGTAGGTCGCCGCGTCCTCGAAGGGCATGATCTGCACCTTCAGGGTCCAGCTCGGGTGGTCGCCCTTCGCGATCGAGTCGAAGAGGTCACGGCGGTGGTAGTCGGAGTCCTCGCCCGCGATGCGGTCCGCCTCCTCCTGGGTCAGGGACTCGACGCCCTGGTCGGTCTTGAAGTGGTACTTCACCCAGAAGCGCTCGCCCTTCGCGTTGGCCCACATGTACGTGTGGCTCGAGTAGCCGTTCATGTGGCGGTAGGTCTTCGGGATGCCGCGGTCACCCATCAGCCAGGTGACCTGGTGCGCCGACTCGGGAGAGAGGGTCCAGAAGTCCCACTGCATGTCGTGGTCGCGCAGGCCGTTGTCCGCCCGGCGCTTCTGCGAGCGGATGAAGTGCTGGAACTTCATCGGGTCGCGCACGAAGAAGACCGGGGTGTTGTTGCCGACGAGGTCGTAGTTGCCCTCGGTCGTGTAGAACTTGATGGAGAAGCCGCGCGGGTCGCGCCACGTGTCGGGGCTGCCTCGCTCGCCCGCCACGGTGGAGAAGCGCATGAGGGTGTCGGTCTTCGTCCCCGGCTGGAAGACGGCCGCCTTCGTGTACTTGCTGACGTCCTGGGTGACCTGGAAGTGCCCGAACGCGCCGCTCCCCTTCGCGTGCGGCTGCCGCTCCGGGATCCGCTCCCGGTTGAAGCTCGCCATCTGCTCGATGAGGTAGTGGTCGTGGAGCAGGATCGGCCCGTCGGGCCCGACGGTCAGCGAATGCTCGTCGCTCGGCACCGGGATCCCGGCGTCGGTCGTGGTGGGCTTGCGGTTGTCGTCTGCCATGCGCTCCTCCGAGCACCCGCATCTACGCTCGGCCGCCCCGCTCACAAGTCCCTGTCCGCCGCTGCGCAGTCGAGGCGCCTCGTCCGCGAGCTCAGCCCGCGGGTGGCTCGGCGAAGGCGTCCACACCGACCGAGCGCGGTTCCTGCACCCGGGACGCCCACCCGCTGATCTCGGCGAGGTCGGCCGGATGACTCATCGCGCGCTCGGCCCGGGCGAGGTGCGCCTTGGAATGAGCTCGCGCCGAGCGCGTCAGCGCGGTGTGTCCCAGGCAAGACAGCGACAGGAAGCTCTTCTGTAGCCGGATCCCGACCTCGACGGTCCCCGCTCCATCGCGGCTGATCGCGGTGAAGGCGTCGTCCAGCATGGAGGAGAGCGAGAGCGGCGCGACGAACACCCGGTCGTGTGAGACCTCCGGTTCGGTCGCCTCGGGATCGACGCGCACCCAGCACGACAGCAGTCGTAATTGTGCTCCGATCACGGCGATGGCGGTGCCGGGATCGTTCACCGCAGGCGAGAGCGCGCGCGAGGCGATCTCCGACAGGGCGATGAGCCCGAAGCGCGGGTCGGCTTCGAAGGTTCTCGCCGCGCCGATGGTGAAGGCCTTGGTGATCTCCAGCGGACCTTCGTCATCCGCCGCGCCCTCTTCGGTCTCGCTGACGTAGGCGAGCGCGCGGCCCGGCGCGTTGAAGCGTCCCGGCTGAGCCGCCACGGCGATCCGGCACCCGCGACGCTCCGCCTCTCGCTGCAGCAGCCCCATGTCGATGTGCTGCACGTACCCGATCTCGTCCGAGTAGACGGGGGTCTCGAAGGTCATGCCTTCGGTGAGAGGGCGACCCCCGAGGCATGGGTCGTCCCGCCGCGCGACCAACGCGCGCTCCGTGGCCGCCTCCGCCTTGGCGATGGTCGCGCCGAGCCGACCGAGCCTCGCGATGCTGTCGACCCAGCGCACGAACGTGAGCACCACCCACGCGAACGCGCTGAGCGTGAGCATGAAGACGATGAAGCGGCCCGCGTGACCGAAGAACCCCGTCATGACCGCGATGAGGGCCACGATGCTGAAGATGAAGGCGCCGATGAAGCTGGACAGCGCCGTCTGCGAGACGTCGTCGGACACGACGAGGGGGAACACCCGCGGCGTGGCCGTGCTGCTCGCCGAGCCGTAGGCCGAGATCATCGAGGCCACGGCGAAGGTCGCGACGGCCAGCATGCTCGCGGCGATGATGGAGAGGAGCTTCTCGATGGTCTCTGCCGAGATGTCCGGCAGCGCGTCGAGCACGGCCACGGAGTCCGCGGCGCGCGCGGCCAGCACGCCGAGCACGGCGAGGAGACAGAACGCGAGCGGCTTGACCCAGAGCCGCTCCCTCAGCCGCCTGACCAGGAACAGGATGCGCCCCATCGACTCTCCCCTCACGTCCGGAGACACGAGGAGGGTAGGCCCGGACGTCGGGATGAGTAGGGGCCACGCTTCAGGGGCGCAGCTCGACGTGCACGCCGCTCGGCACGCGCGGCGGGTCCTCACCGCGCAGGCGCACGGCCTCGGGCTCGACCTCCACGTCGGGCTCGAGGCGGATGTCGATCTCCCGGACCGGGGGCGCGTCGTGGCGCCAGGTGACCAGCCAGCTCCGGCTCTGGGCCTGGAGCAGCACGGCGTAGCAGTCGCGATCGCGCGAGCCGCCGCGGCGCTCCCAGAGGGGCACGGCGTCGCCGTCCGCGAGGGTCCACTCCTGCGCCTCGCCGAACGCGCCGTCCTCGAGCTCGGGGTCGTCGAGGAGGGCCGCGCAGTCGACCTGGTGGTCTTCGTTCAGCCCGCGGAGGCTGATCTGGATGTCGTCCCCGCCGCGGTGGCGCAGGTAGACGTCGGTCTCGAGCACGCCCGCGGGAGGAAACGGGTAGCGGGGCGGCGGGCTGTTCTGCGAGGTCGCGGTGCAGAAGACCAGCGCGACGACGCCGACGGCGCGGTGCGGCCGACCTTCCCAGCGCCGGAACGCGAGCCACGAGACGAAGAGCGCGGGCAGCGCGAGCAGGTCGGTCGGATCGGCCCAGACCTGGACGGGCACGGGGAGCGTGTTGACGAGCTCCGCGACGGCCGAGACCTGGAGGAGCGAGAAGCCCGCGCCGACGGCCAGGTGCGCCCACGCGAAGCCGCGCTCGGTCTTCACCCGCGTGAGCCACGCGAGCACGAGCGGCGCGACGAGGAGCCCCGCGAGGTCGCTGAGCTTGCCCGTGACGGCGCCCGGCAGCAGCCCCGCGCCCTTGAGCACGTGGTCGTTGAGCGCGAGCGCGAGCACCGCGACGCCGAAGAGCGGGTGACCGAAGCGAGATGCAGCCGTGAAGGGCACGCGGGACACTAACAGTTTGCCGCAGATCCAGCGCGTCGAGCCTCACGGATCGAGCCAGCAGACGACGCTCCGATGGCTGCGGAAGGGCGCGCCCTCGGGTGCGCTCATGTGGCGCTCGAAGGCGACGCGGGTGCCGCCGACGGCGACCTGCGGGTTGGCCTCGCGGAAGGTGCCGCGCGTCAGCGGGCGGACCTCGCCCGTGGCCGGGTCGGCGATGACCACCTCGTCGTCGCCCGGCGTGTCGCCCTCGGCCGTGATGTCCGCGATGCCGATGACCCGGCCGTCGGCGAGGAGGCGCGGCTGCGAGATGCACTCGTCGATGTGCTGGTTGGTCACCATCTCGCCGCGCACCGGATCGAAGCGCGAGACGAAGCAGCCGCTCGCGTCCGACAGCACCATGACCAGCAGGCCGTCGCTCGCGCCCGCGTACCCGCCGAAGCGGCCGACAAGGTCGACCGGCTCGATGGCCGGGTGGCCGTCGTCCTGCAGGAGCAAGATCTGGTCGTGGAAGCGGTGATAGGTGGCGAGCACGTGCGGCACGCCGAGCGCGGGCAGCTCCAGCCAGGTGGCGCCCGTCAGACCCCAGCCGCTGACCTGCCGCGTCGTCCCGTCCGCGCGCGCGATGACGCCGTGCCCGCGGCTGGCCGCGTAGACCGCCTGCCCGTTCGCGCTCGGCAACACCAGGCTGGGCCCGCGGATCGGGCCGAGCACGGAGACCACTCGCCGCTCGCCGCTCGCGGCGTCCACGCCGACGACGCCGAGGTTGTTCTCGCGCCCCTGCTCGACGACCGCGATGAACCGCGAGCTCGGGCTCGCCGCCATGCCGCCCACGCCGTAGAAGTTGCTGGCCGTGGCGAGCACGGTGGGCGTGCCCGCGCCGTCCTCGCCCAGCGGCACGCGCTCGAGGCGCTCCTCGACCTCCGCCCAGCGCGTCTCGGCGAGGAAGTTCACGTAGGGCTGTGAGGTCTCCACCTGCACGATGGCCTGGCCGCCGTCGGCGGTGATGCCGACGAGGTAGGTCTCGCCGCACGGATCGCCGTAGCAGCGGACGCGCGGGTCGCTCTGCGCGTTCGCGGCGTCGAGGTTCGCGCCCATCTGACGGCAGAGCGAGGTCAGGTCCTCGCGCGTCTGCCGGATGGTGTCGACGTCGCTCTGGTTGTTGGTCAGGTCGAGCGCGCGGCCGGCGATCTCGACGTCGGTCGCGCTCTCCATCGCCTCTCGCACGTCGTCGCGCGCGTAGAGGGTCTCGAGCAGCTGCGGCCCGAGGCCGTGCACCCACGCGCTCACGAGCCCCTGCGAGATCTCGACCTCCGCGAGCGACTCGTGTCCGAAGGTCAGCCCGTGCGTGGCCACCTCCTCCTCGGAGCCGGTCTCGACCAGGTGGATGGTCAGCCCCTGTCGGTAGAACCCGGTGTCCGTCGTCAGTCCGTCGCGGACGCGCTCGTTCGTCAGCTCGAGGTGCACGACGTAGGCGGCGCTCTCGTCGCTCGCCCGGGCCAGCAGCGCCGCGCGCGGGTCGTCGCCGAGCGCCTCGACCTTCACGGTCCGGAACCCGAAGCGCTGGAGCTCCGCGTCGAGACCCTCGAGCAGCCGCGGCTCGAGCTCCGCGCCGACGCCCTCGAGGCCGAGCACGAGCGTGGTCGGATCGTACGTGGTGGCGCCGACGAAGAAGAGCGCGCTGCCGATGCTGGCGATCACCGCCACGACCAGACCACCGAAGACGAGCTTGAGCCCGAAGCCGCCGCTCCCGGGGATCACCATCTCGTCGGAGGCGGGCTCGCCGGGGGTCGAGGGCATCGCCATCGTCGGGGCGACGGGCGCCGCGGGGGGGGAGTCGAGCGCCGCGGTGGGGCCGACGCCGTCGACGGGCAGGGCCACGGTCAGCCCCTTCGCGAAGTGCGCGTGGTTCACGGGCTGGCTCGCCGCGTCGCCGAGCGAGTCGCGCGCCTCCTGCAAGCGCGCCGCGAGCGCCGCCGCGTCGGGCGGGCGGTCCGACGGATCCTTGGCGAGGCAGTCGTGGACGAGCGCGCGCAGGGCAGCGGGCGCCTCGAAGGAGGGCAGCGCCTCCTGCGAGGACTTCATCAGGACGTCGAGCGCGCTGTCTCCGTCGAAGGGACGCGCGCCCGCGCAGAGCTCGTAGAGCATGACGCCGACCGACCACACGTCACTCGCGGGCGTGGCGTTCTGCGAGCCGCGCGCCTGCTCGGGGCTCATGTAGTGGACGGTGCCGATGGTCGTGCCCGTCATCGAGGCGGTCGAGGCGTCGCCATGCCGCACGAGGCCGAAGTCCAGCAGCTTCACGCTCGCGGAGGTGACGAAGATGTTCTCGGGCTTGAGGTCGCGGTGGACGAAGCCCTTCGCGTGCGCGGCGGCGAGCGGCGCGAGGGCCTCCTGCACGAAGCCGAGCGCCACGCCGAGCGGGATCGCCTCGTGCGCCAGCTGCTCGCGCAGGGTGCGCCCCTCGAGCAGCTCCATGCAGAGGTAGACGCTGCCGTCTTCGTCCGTGCCCGCGTCGTACACGTCGACGAGCCCGGGGTGGTCGATCTGGTTCGGCGCGGTCGCCTCGCGCGCGATGCGCTCTCGGCCCGCCGGGTCGCGCGTCACCTCGGGGTGGATGAGCTTGAGCGCCAGCCGCCGCTGGGTCGCCTCGTTGACCGCGAGGTAGACGGCGCCCATGCCCCCGACGCCGAGCACGCGCTCGAGCCGGAACTTGTTCGCCACGCGCGTGCCGACGCGCTGCTCGGCGTGCGCCCAGGTCCCCTCGGTCATCTCAGATCTGCGCTGCCTTCAGCCTCGCCGCGACGAGCATGTAGAGCGCAAACAACGCGTCCCGCTCGGTCGCCGAGCCCTCGTGGAGGTTGGCGAGGCGGCAGAAGTGCAGGAACTCGCGTCCGTCGAGGCCGAGGAGGCCGGCCTTGGCCATCGGGCTCGCCTCACCCGTGCCGGGCAGCGCGGTCAAGAGCTCGACCATCTCCGCGACCGAGCGCTCGAGCGCCTCGAAGTGCGCGCCGCGGCGGATGGCGTTCTCCACCTCGGCCACCGCGGCCGCGTCGCTGCCCTCCCAGAGCGAGGCGAAGCTCAGCGCCCCGCGCGGGATCTCCGGCGCGGGCGGGGGCTCGCTCTCCACGTCGGAGATCTGGAACTCGTTGCTCGAGCTCAGCTCCGCGACCTTGGCCAGCTCGGCCTGGATGCCCTCCTCGAGCGGCTTGCTCGGGCGACGGCTCGGCGTCCCGCCGGGCGGGCGGCTGCTCGGGGGCCGGCTGCTCAGGGACCCCGGGGACGTCTCGGGCGTCGCGCGAGGGAAGCGCGCCCAGAGCGAGCGGATGACGAGCTTGCTGATCTCCTTCAGCGCGGGGAGCACGCCGTCGCCGCGGGTGGCCGCGGTCTCGAAGTCGGGCGCGTCGCGCCAGTTGAGCTCGCGGCGCATCTCCTCGACGCTCATCAAGTTCTGGAGATCGCGCTTGTTGTACTGGAAGACGATCGGGATGCGGTCGACGTCGATGTCGTTCTCGACGAGGTTCTTCTTCAGGTCGGCGAGCGACTCGAGGTTCGACTGGCGCGCCGCGCGCTGGCTGTCGGCCACGAAGATCACGCCGTCGACGCCCTGCAGGACCAGCCGCCGCGTCGCCGAGTAGAAGACCTGGCCGGGCACGGTGTAGAGCTGGAACCGCACGCCCATGCCGCGGACCTCCTTCACCTGGAGCGGGAGGAAGTCGAAGAAGATGGTGCGGTCGCCTTCGGTGGCCAGGGTGACGAGCTCACCCCGGCGCTGCGGCTTCACGACCGAGTAGATGTGCTTCAGGGTCGTCGTCTTGCCCGAGAGCCCGGGGCCGTAATAGACGACCTTCGCCGAGATCTCCCGGGCGAGCGGGTTGATGACCGTCACCGGAGCTACGGTAGCAGATCCACCCCCGGGCTGTGATAGCTTCCAGGCGTGCTCTCGGGCGACCTCTCCACGATGGCCCTGGCCGACGTGCTCCAGTGGGTGGATGCGGGGCGCGGCCGCGCGCTGGTGACGGTGGAGCGACCCGACGGGCAGACCCGCTGGCTCCTGGCCGACGAGCGCGTCGTGATCGCCGCGTCGGCGCCTCCCGTGGCGGGCCGGCTCAGCAGCGACGGCACCCCCGAGCAGCCCGGACCTGCGCTCGAGGCGGTCGCCCTCGAGTACCTGCTCGACCTCTTCCTGCAGGGGGACGGCAAATTCGAGCTGCGGAACGACGCGCCCACGCCGCCCGACGCGGTGCGGGTGTCGATGCCGGTGCAGTTCCTGGTGATGGAGGGGCTGCGCCTCCTCGACGAGCGCAAGCGTCTGGAAGAGACGTACCCGAGCGACGAGGCGCGGCTCGCCGCGACCGACGCGGAGGCGGAGGGGCTCGGCGTGATCGACTCCGCCCTCGTCCAGGTGGCGCAAGGCGCGCCCGCGCTGGGCGAGGTGAGGCTCGTGCTCGGCCTCAGCCGGCCGTCGCTGCTCCGGCACGTGGACTCGCTGCGGCAGCGCGGGCTGGTCGACGTGGAGGGGACGGCGCACGGCCCCGACATCGAGGGCTCGGTGATCCAGCAGGCGCAGGTGCTCCTCCGCGAGCGCCAGTACGCGGAGGCCGCGCACGTGTTCCGCTCGCTGCTCGCCACCAACCCGGACGACGGGCGGGTGCGGCGCCTCCTCCAGGAGACGGAGAAGCTCCAGATCGACGCGGCCTACGAGCTGTTCAGCCCGACCGACGTGGTCACGCGCGACGAGGACTACCGCGAGCTGGATCTGAAGGGCACCGACCGCGCGGTGCTCGACTGCCTGGAGCGGCCTCGCAGCGTGGCGGTGCTCGTGCTCGTCTCGCCGCTGCGAGAGCTCGAGACGCTGGCCTCCCTGCGGCGTCTCGCGTCCAAGAGCCTGGTCACCGTCGAAGCCGCCGACTGACGCGTTGTCGCGCGCGGCCGTGTGGCCTCGTCAACCTGTCAGCCCGGGCGAGGCGAGACGTGAAGCGAGACTGGTGTCTTGCCCTGCCTCGCCCGCTGGCACGGTGGCTGCTGTTCTCCCGCATGGGAGGAACCGATGCAGAGACGAATCCGAAGGCGGTCTCGACGAGCCGGCATGACGCTCGTGGAGATCATGATCGTGGTCATCATCATGTCCCTCATCGCGACCGCGGTGGGCATGGCGGTGATCCCCATGATGGTCCGTGCGCGAATCGAGCAGGCCAGCACCGACGCGGCGACCATCCGCGGCGCAGCGGAGATGTGGCTGATCGAGAACGGAACGTGCCCGAGCGTGTCGGAAATGATCGACGAGGGCATCCTTCGGGACGGGACGCGGACCCTCGATCCGTGGGACTCGCCGTGGTCACTCGAGTGCGAGCGCACCAGCGTTCGCGTCACCTCGGCTGGCCCCGATCGGGAGCTCGGCACCGAGGACGACATACCCGTCGAGGAGACTTGAGGCGCTCAGACGACCGCCATCAATCCGAAGGCCAGCGCTCCAGCGGCGAGGCCGATGAGCGCACCGATCCCGGCGCCACGCAGCCTGTTCCGGCGCGCAGCGATAGCCCCCATGACCGCACCTATTCCTGTCGGCAACACGAAGTAGCCGACCTGGAACCACAGCACGAGCCCCTCGAGATCCACATCCACGCCCCTAGGCGCGCCGCGTACGGCGCAAGCCAGGGGGCGTGGTCCCAACCTCTCTCTCGAAGGGCTCCACTGCGACGTTCGTCAGGAGCCAGACGGACTACATGTCCATGTCGGCGAGACGGCCGCGCCAGCGCTTCCGCAGCGCCTGGATGGCCTGACGCGTCACCCCGTACTTGCGGGCGAGCGCGCTCATGTTCTCGTCGGAACGAGCCACGTCCAGGATCTGCTTCGGCGTGAGCTTGCGCCCATGCGGCATGCCACCCTTGTCGACACGCGGCCCGCCCACGTCTTCGTAGGTGCGGCCACGCACGAGCCGGCTGACCGCCGCCGCGCTGATGTTGTACTCACGCGCCAGCTGCGCCTGGCTCGCGACGCCCTTGGAGTAACGACGCCGGAGCGCGGCCACCTGGCGCTTGGTCAGCTTGGCCCGTCCCCGGAGCACCGTCGGACCGCCCGCATCCTGCCGCGCTTCTCCGCGCGTGATGCGACCGACCTGATGCACTCCGAGACCGTACTCCTCGCCGATCTCGCGCTGGCTCTGCTTGCCCTTGTCGTACTTCTTCCGGATGGCCCGGATCTGTGCGTCGCTGAGCTCGTCGATGCTCTTCTTCTCGTTCTTTTTCTTGCGTGCCACTTGCTTCCACCCATCGTCCGCTCCGTGCGGACTATCCATGTTCGTTTGAACACCATGTTGCCCCTTTTGTCAATTGCAATTCACAACCGTCCGCCGCACGTCACTTGGCGCTGCGGAGGGGTTCCAAGGTGTTGATATCACGATGTTTTGTGCCTGTATGTCGCATCGGCGAGGGTCACTCGGAGGGCTCGCGGCGGCCAAAAATTGTGCTCGCTCATCCCCACATACTCACGATCGCCGCGGCCGGACGAGCCCTCCGACGGATCCAGAGCGTGGCCGTGACGCGTCGCGCGCCGTCCCACATCGTGGGCACGCAAGCGTCATGGTCGATCCCCTTCGGTCATGCGGTGGCCGTCGAGGTGCCCGTCAGGAGTGATCTCTCTCACGCTGCAGGAAACGGCGCACGAGTCGCGGCATGCTCGGTGCGATGAGGCTCTCCATCGCGGGTGTTTGTGGTGTCTTGCTGTCCTGCAGCGGCGCTCCGGTCCCCGCCGCCAGCGCCGACAAGGAGGGCCCGGCGGACGTCCCGGGGGCGCACGTCGTCGTGCTCGGCAGCGGCACCCCGGTCGCGGATCCCGATCGCGCCGGGCCGTCGACGGCGATCGTCGTCGGCGACGTGGGGCTGGTCTTCGACGCGGGAGCGAACGTCCTGCGACGCCTCGAGGCGGCGAGCGGCAGGCACCCCGCGCTGGCGCCAGAGCGGGTCACGCGCGTGTTCTTGACGCACCTCCACTCCGACCACGTCCTGGGCCTGGACGAGCTGCTCGCCGGCGCCTGGGTGCTCGGCCGGGACACCCCGCTCCAGATCTGGGGCCCACCGGGGACACGCGAGCTCGTCGACGGCCTGCGCGCGGCCTACGCCGACGACCGGCGGGTGCGCACCGAAGGGCTCGAGGGGCTCGAAGACCGGGGGAGCGAGGTCGCAGTACGCGAGGTGTCGCCGGGGCTCGTGCTGCGTTCTCCGGGCCGCGACGGCGTGGAGGTGCGGGCGTTCGCGGTGCCGCACGGCTCATGGTCGGCCGCGTACGGCTATGTCGTCGAGGCGGGCGGGCGCAGGATCGTCATCAGCGGGGACACCGCGGCGAGCGAGGCGGTCGTGGAGGCCTGTGACGGCTGCGAGGTGCTGGTCCACGAGGTGTGCTCGGGGGCTGGCCTGCGGCGGCTGGGGGAGGGGGCGCGCGCCTACCACGGGAGCTTCCACACCACCGCGCGCGAGCTGGGGGCCCTGGCGCTGCGGGCGCGGCCCGGCCGCCTGGTCCTGACGCACATCCTGTTCTTCGGGGAGAGCGAGGCGTCGATCGCGGCCGAGGTGCGCGAGGGCGGCTACGGGGGGGAGCTCTTCGTGGCGTGGGACCTCGCGGGCTACTGAACCGGGGAGATCGACATCACCCAGTCGAGCGCGACAGCGTCTCGCCGCCAGCCGCCACGCGCCGCGAGGGGCAGGTCGAGCGCGCGCGCGACGATCGAGAGCGCCTCGTCGCGGTCGTGCGCGCTGGTCCGCAGCTGCACGGGGCGGCCGGCCTCGAAGCGCACGCGCACCGTGGCGCCAGAGGGCGCTCGCACGAAGAGCCAGCGCTGGGTCTGCTCCGCCGCGAGTGGTCTCGGAGGGGCCACGCGCGCGAGGCGCGTCGTCTGCGCGCGGCGCCACAGCTCCAGCTCACCGATGAGCCGGGCCAGCTCCTGCAGATGGACGACGCGCTCGGAGGTGGCGCGCGGAGGGGGCGGGAGGAGGGCCGTCCGCTCGAAGGGGAGGGTGGGGCGGAGGGCGGGATCGGTGACGGGGTCGAGCACGTTCTGAGCCTCGTTTTCCAGTGTTTTCTCTCTGTTCAGACGGACGGAATCGAGGCCCTCCGACTGACGCCCGAGGCGCCTTTCCGTCGCTTATTTCACGCACCGACCGCGGGCCTGATATCCGCTGATTCATGGACGCGATCGGAGCGGATGTTCGGGTGGTCGGGGTTGGCGGAGCCGGCGGCAACGCCGTGCGCCACATGGCGAGCCTCGGCCTCGAAGGAGCGCGGCTGATCGCCGCCAACACGGACGCGCAGGCGCTCGAGGGGCACCCCGCCGAGCAGCACCTGATGCTCGGTCGGCGCTCGACGCGCGGGCTGGGCGCCGGGGGGCGTCCTTCGGTCGGCTTCACCGCCGCGCAGGAGTCGACGGCCGAGATCGTCGGCGCGGTCGCGGGCGCGGATCTCGTGTTCGTCGCGGCTGGCCTCGGCGGCGGCACGGGCACGGGCGCGGCGCCGCTCGTCGCGCACATCGCGCGGGAGGAGGGCGCGCTCGTGGTCGGCGTGGTCACGACGCCGTTCACCTTCGAGGGCGGCCGCCGCAACCGATTCGCCGACGAGGGGCTCGAGGCGCTGCGCGAGCAGGTCGACTCTCTCATCGTCATCCCGAACGACCGCCTGCTCGAGCTGAACGCGAGCGAGCCGACCGTCGCCGAGGCCTTCGCCCGCGCCGACGGCGTGCTCGCGGACGGCGTGCGCGGCATCGGCGACCTCGTCATGGAGCACGGCCTCATCAACCTCGACTTCGCCGACGTCAGCGCCGTGCTCAGCGACGGCGGCCGCGCGGTGATGGGCATCGGCTATGGCCGCGGCCCGCAGCGCGCGCTCCGCGCCATCGAGATGGCGTCGCGCTCCCCGCTCCTCGCCGACGACTCGATCGAGGGCGCCCGCGGCGTGCTCATGAGCTTCCGCGTCGACCCGTGCCTCGGCATCGGCAAGATCCACGAGGCCGCCGCGCGCGTGCAGGCGCTCGTCGACGACGACGCCGAGATCCTCTTCGGCGTGACGGTCGACACGATGCTCGAGGACGAGGTGCAGGTGACGCTCGTCGCCGCCGGCCTCGACGGCCGCGCGGCCGAGGCGCCGGCCCCGGTCGAGACGCCGCGCTCGTCGGAGATCTACGCCCCCGCGATGGTGGCCAAGCGCCGCAACGCGCTCGTGATGTTGCGGTAGCAGGCAGCTCCCGCAGCCTGCTACCTGGCCCAGCGGAGGCGGAGGTGGGCTTCGCCGTCCGCGCTAGGCGGGGCGCGCAGGATCTCGTCGAGCTTCTCCACGAGCGTCGCGTAGCCGCGCAGGCCGTAGACCGCCAGCGGCTCGAGGTGATCGCTCTCGCGACCGGTCACCGCGCCGCCGCGTCTCGTGGCCCAGCTGAGCTCGGCCCAGTCGCCGAGCATGAGCCGCTCTGCTGGCGCCGTCTGGACGTGCAGACGGACGCCGCGTCCCGCGCCGTCGCGGTGGAGCTGCAGGGTCAACGCGCCGCGCGGGCTGGTCGCGATCAGCGCCGAGAGCGTGCGCGCCAGGGTCACGCCATCGAGCGGCTCACCGGTCAGCGCCCGCAGCCTCTCGGCGCTCGCGGCGTCGAGCTCCCCGCCGTCGATCTCGACCGCGGTGACCATCGAGGCGAGCTGGGCCGCGGCGGGCTCCACGAGGGCGCGGGTCTCGTGCCCCTCCGGCAGCGGCTCGACCAGGGCCATGAGGCGCGGCGCGGCGCCCGGGCCGAGCGCGCTGAAGCGAGCCACGGCGGAGCGGATGGCGTCCTCGGTCTCCGCGGTGCGGAAGGCCAGCTCCGCCGCGTCGAGCTCCCCCGGATCGATGGCGGGGATGGCGGCGGGCGGTGGCGCGGGCAGCTCCTCTTCGCCGCGGGCGAGCCGCAGACGGTTGGCCAGCGCGGCCCGCGCGCGAGCCCGATGCGCGGGTGGGCTCGTGCAGTCGAAGGGCGCTCCGACGCGCTCGGCGAGCATCACCGCCGCGGTGTCGCCCACCGTGCCCACGCAGTCCGCGAGCGGCCCGAAGGCCCACTGGCTGACCGCCGCCGCGGGGTCGGCCAGCGCCAGCTCCAGGATGGCGTCCACGCGGGCGCGCGCCTCGGCGTGGGTGGTGTCGATGCGGCTGGCCGAGAGGACCAGCGCGAGCCGATCTCCGGCGCCGAGCCGAGGATAGAGCTGGGCGAGCGCCTCGAGTCCGCGGTCGCCGCCGTGCTGCAGGAGCAGGTCGAGGAGCTGACGCATCACCATGTCGTCGAACGGGTTGCGGCGGCGCGCCGCGCGCTCCTGCCCTTGCTCCGGCTCGTCCTCCAGCCGCGCGCGGAGCTGCTCGACCATGGGCGCGATCCAGCGCTCGTCCCCCTGCGCGCGCAGCGCCTGCGCCGCCTGCACGCGTGAGGACAGCGAGCCCTGGCCGAGCTCACGCAGGAAGAAGCGCGCCGGCACGTCGTCCGCGGCCTCCGCGAGCGCGCCGATCAGCGAAGCGCGCACCCCCTCGCTCGCCGCGCTGGCCGCGCGGGTCCCCTCCCGGACGCCGCGCCTCCGGTCCACCTGGAGGAGGCGTCGGAGCGCGGCCACGGCGCGGTAGCTGCCGGCCCGGACATCCCGCGCGAGCAGCTCCGCCTCACCCAGCCGCTGCACGTCCGCGTACCAGGCGCGCGCGCCCGCGACGCTGCGGAAGGACTCGCCGCTGACGTGCATCAGGAGCCCCCGCGCGACGTCCGAGACGCGCTGGACGCTCGGGAGACCGGAGCCGGCGTCGATCAATCGCGTCAACGAGTCGTCCTCGAGCGCATCGATGAGGGCGGGCACCGCGGCGAGGCCCATGTCCGACAGCTCGCGGCGGGCGTCGCCGTAGGCGTGGTCACGCAGCGCGAACACGAGCTGCTCGGCGCGTGTACCCGTGGGCCCCGTGGCGTCGTCCTCGATCATGCGGTCGAGGATGACCAGCAGCTCCCGGGTCGCGACCGCCGCCTCGGTTCCGTCGAAGCGCTCGACCACCTCCGTCAGTCGGTCGCGGAGGGCGGGACGGTCCAGCTCGTCGTCCCCATACGCCCGGAGCGCGAGCCACGAGAGGTGCAGGGCCACGTCACCCCGGCCCGCGGCCGCGGGATCGTGAGGCGCGTCGAGGGGCATCGAAGGCCCCTCCATCCGGAGCGCGAGGGCGAGCAATTCGCGCCCCTCGCGCTCGCGCCCGTTGGCGATGGCGCCGCGCGCGAAGAAGATCGCCTCGAGGCGCGGACCGGGCCCGCGGTGGAGACGGAACATGCGGTCGCGCCCATCGCTCTCGACCTCCGCCCGAGCCTGGATCAGCGCCTGCTCGAGCGCCTCCGCGAGGCTCGCTCGCTCGAAGCCGACCTCGCGCCGGCCGAAGCCGGTGCCGATCCGATACTCGGTCGGCGACAGCGCGTGCACCACGCTGAAGCGGTCCTCGTCTTCTTCGATCAGCCACCCGAGGAGCGTGTCGTCGTCGCGCCGACGGAAGCTCGGCCGCCCCGTGTGGACGCGGACGAGCGAGCGGCCCTCGAGGCTCGGGAAGGGCAGCGCGTCCAGCTCCGCGAGCAGCGCCTCGGCGCCCTCGGGCAGCTCCACCGGGGCGGGCGGCGCCGGCGGCGCGGTGATCACGACGGGCTCGGGCGCTCGCGCGGGCGTCGCCGGGGTGGGCGCGGCCGCGCCGCAGGCGGTCAGGAGGAAGACGGTCGGGGAGGGCCAGCGCATCTCGCGGGCCATCCTACGCTCGATCGGGGCCCTACTCTCCCCGCGGCTGGAACCCGATGACGCTCGGCAGCTCCCAGTAGCGCCGGTTGTCGTCGCTCTCGAAGAAGCCGTCCTCCCAGCTGCCCATCTCGTCGACGCGGTGCCCCGGGGCTCGCACGACCAGCGAGGCCTCCGGGCCACCCTCCATGTAGACGAGCCCGCGGATGCCCAGATCGAGCTGCTCGATCATGCGGTTGAGGATCGCGACGCGGTAGGGCGTGCGCACGTGGAGGAAGACGGCGCGGCCCTCCGAGTCGGCGCCGAACGCGGCGGCGCTGTAGCGTCGACGGCTCGGCCACGGGCGGGCGTGTCCGGCGCAGTCGATCATGGTGCGGAAGCCCTGCACCGCGGACCGGTAGCGCCCGAGGATGGCGCGGCGGCTCTGCGGGCAGCCGGCGCCACCCACCGCGATGGGGCTGCGTGTGCCGCGCGGGTCCCAGCCCACGATGGCGTCGTAGCGCGCGGGGTCGCGGTCGCTGATCACCTCGCCGCGATCGATGAGCGTGCCGACCGGGCGGCGGTTGGGGAGGAACATGCCGGCGTTGATCCCGCCGTGGAGGCGAAAGTCGCGCACCCAGCGGTCGAGGGTGCGGGCGGGGCCGTCGCGCACGGAGCTGAGCACCGCGATGCGGTAGCGGGAGAGATCGACGCGCACGAGCGTGAGGGTGCGGTCGCCAGCCGGCGCGGTGGGGGCCCTCGGGAGCCGGACGCGCTCGACGACGACCGCCTCGCCGCCGGGGGTGTCGCGCTGCGCGCGCGCTGGCCTCTCCGTCTGCAACCAGATGGTCGCCGACGCGAGCGTGAGGATCGAGAGCGCCGCGGAGCTCCACCGCATGGCGGAGCGAACGTGGCGCGGCGCCGGGTTCATTCCCGGCTGCGCCTCAGACCATCCAGAACGTGAGCGCGCCGGCCCAGACCAGGAGCACGACGCCGCGCAGCGCGAGCCGACGGGCGATCTCCTGCCCGGAGGCGCGCCACACCTCGGGCGCGCGGCCGATGGCCCGCCCCGTCCGGTAGGGCCCGGCCTGGGTGGGGATGATCTCCACCTGCGGGAGGGTGAGCGAGTCGCCGTCCTCGAGCCCGTACGGGGCGCGGTCGAGGATGAAGGTGGCCGTCTCGGTCTCGAGGCGCGCGCCGTCGCCGGTCACGCGGAGCTGGCCCGTGACCCAGGTGGCGGCTCTCCGCGCGAGGACGAGCTGCCACGCGGCGGCCGCCGCGGAGGCGAGGATGCCGGCCGCGACCACGGGCAGGAGCCAGGCGGAGACCGGGGACTCCAGCGCCATCCAGAAGACGACCGGGAGCGCGGGCAACCAGACTTGCCAGCGGTCGGCGCGCACGAACGCGAGCAGCCCGCGCGGCCGCTCGTGCTCCCAGCACATCACCGCCGCCATCGCGCCGATGAACAGGACGCTCGCCGTGAAGTGGGCGCTCCCTCGCGCCTCGACCACCCGCTCGCTGAGCACCGCCAGGACCACCGCCCAGACGCCGAGGGCCTCGAGGAGCCCCAGCGCGCGACCGGGTCGGGCGATCCACGCGGGCATGACATCAGGATAGGACCAGCCCCCGGTGGCGCCAGGGTCACCGCGCGGCCAACCGCCCGCGGTCGAGGCGCCAGGTCTCGCTCGTGAGCCGCGAGCCGAGCGCGGCGTCGTGGGTGACCAGCAGGAGCGCGCCCGGGTACGCCGCGAGCGCCGCCTCGAGCCGCTCGATGGAGGGGACGTCCAGGTGGTTCTCCGGCTCGTCGAGCACCACGCACCACACCCGTCGCGCGAGGCCCTCCGCGAGCAGGAGCTTGCGCGCCTCGCCCGGGGAGGGCGCCGTGGTCTGGAGCAGGCGCTTCGGGTCCACGCCGAGCGACGCGACGAGCTTCAGGGTCTCGCCGCGCTCGCTCGGGGCCATGGCGTGGAGGCGTCTCAGCGCGGCCTCTCCCGCGCCGTCCGGGAGCTCCTGCGGGAGCGCGAGGAGCCGCTCGGGGGGCAGCGACCATCGTGAAGAGATGGCGCGGAGCAGCGAGGTCTTCCCGGCGCCGTTCGGGCCGGCGACGCGGACGCGCGCGTCCCGCCGCAGCACGAGCGTGGTGGGATCGAGCAGCGCGCGTCCCCCGACCTCTAGGTCTAGGCGCACCTCGGCCGAGAACAGGACCGACTTCGGCGCCGGCTCCCAGTCGAGGAAGAGCGCGCCGCCGAGCACACCGCGCTCCGTGCGCGCCGCCTCGAGCGCGCGGTCCGCCCGCGCCGCGCGCGTGGCCTGGCGCGAGGCCGCCTTGGCGTGGTTCGACGCCGCCTTCTCCGCGCGGCCTTTTCGACCCGCTTCCCGCGCGTCCGAGTCCTTCGGCCCCTTGATGCGGGTGCTCGCCGCGATCGCGCGATCCGACGACGCCAGCCGCGCGCGCCGGGCCTCGAGCTCTCGCCTCGCGCGGACGCTCTCCTTCTTCCGCGCGCGGCGCTCGCGCTCGGCTGCCTCGCGCTCGGCGCTCATCTGCGCGCGGGCGTCGGAGTACGCGCCGGCGCGGGCCGTCGCCCGGCCCCCCTCGACCCAGACCGTGCGCGCGCTGAGCGCGTCGAGGAAGGCCCGGTCGTGCGCGACCACGACGCCGATTCCGTCGAACCCCGCGGCCAGCTCGCGAAGCGCCGCACGGGCCTCGGCGTCCAGGTGGTTGGTGGGCTCGTCGAGCAGCAGGACGTCCGGCGCGGCGTCCATCGCCGCGGCGAGCTGCCAGCGCTGCCGCTCGCCCGGAGAGAGCGTGGACCAGCGCGCGATCTCCTCCGGGTCGAGGCGGAGTCGTGCGCGGGCGCGTCGCGCGAGGCCGTCCCAGCGCCACGCGAAGGCCTCGACCTCGGCGGTGGGCGCGGTCGGCGCCTGGACACAGCGCGCCACGCGGAGCGACGCGGGCTCGCGCTCGATCGCGCCGCGGCTCGGCGCCAGCTCGCCGGCGATCAGACGGAGCAGCGTGGTCTTGCCCGCCCCGTTGGGGCCGGCGATGGCGGTCCAGCCGCGCTCGAGCGTGAGCGACACGTGCTCGAAGACGGGCGGACCGTCGGGGTGGGCGAAGGCCACCTCCGACAGACGGATACGGGACGACATGAGGCACCTCGGGCGCCGACGACGGACGAAGAGAGCACGCGCGCAGACAGTGCGGAGACTGGGTGCGCCGGGGCGTGCGGTTCGAGGTCAGCGTGAGGTCGTCATGAGAGACGCCTGGGTAGGCGTCGGGACGACGATGGCGCGCGCGTCTACACGCGTCAAGGGTCCCTCTTCTGGCGGTCCGCCTCTTCGAGCGCCTGTCGCAGCGTCTGCGGGCCCTGATCGCGTCGGTCCTTTTTCGAGCGAGGTTCTTTCGGCGCGACCTTCTGCTTCCACTTCTGACGGCGCTTGCGCTCCGCCCACCAGAGCCCGAACAGCGGCCACGCCTCGCGTCCGTCGAGCGGGCCGAGGGGGATCAGGTTGAGGCCGATGAGGAGCGCGTTGGTGAACGTGAACGCGTAGACGAGGTCGGCGAGGAACCCGCCCGAGGGGCTCCCGAGGACCGCGACCAGGACGAGCGTCACGACCAGGATGGGGAGCTGCGCGAGCACCCCGCCCCACGCGACCAGCGCTCGCTGGATGGGGGTGGGCGAGCCGGCCCATCGGCACTCGCCGCCCATCCCGTGCAGGCGCACGCCGAGGTTCGCGAGCCCGACCCGGTGCACCACGAACGCGTGTCCCAGCTCGTGGATCACGATCAGCGCGAGGAAGCCGAGCCAGAGCCCCGGCGCCATCCGTCCGCCGGTGAAGAGGATCATGCCGAGCGGCAGCGTCCAGTGCGCGCGCACCGGGACGCCGCGGATCCGAAAGAGCGTGAGGTAGCCGGTCTCCAGCACTGCCTCCGACCCTAATCACGAACCATCGAATGCGCATGGCGCCTCCTGCGTCCACACGGCGTATGCTGGTCGCACCCATGCGCACGCTCAGCCTCAGCCTGTTCGCGCTCCTCGCCGCATGCGGCGCGGAGGAGACCGGAGACGTCCCCGAGCTGGCGACGGGATCCGGCACCGCGGCGGTCGCGCTCGAAGCGGAAGTCGAGGGGGAGGTCGAGGCGGAGGCCGCGACCCACGGCGGCACCGTCGTCGCGGTCGGCGGGCATCACGTCGAGGTCGTCGCGCACGACGAGGGTGTCATCGACGCGTTCCTTCTCGGCGAGGCGCCGCCGGTCGCGGAGACGCAGATCACCGTGAGCGTCTCCGGCGACGACGGCGAGGTCCACCCGGTGCTGCTGACCTGGCACCCGAGCGAGGGCCGCTACCAGGGGCGCATGCACCACGCGCAGCCGATCCCCGGGCCGGTCGAGGTGGCGGTGACGATCGCGGGTGAGCGGGCGGAGGGGCGGGCGCCGCGCCTCCTCGTGCTGGCCCCCGAGGCGGTCGAGGCCGCGCCGACGCGCGCCCGGGTGGCGACGCGCGCCACCGGGTCGGACACGGAGCAGGACGCCGAAGAGGTCGAGGCGGCGCGCGAAGACGAGGCGCCGAGCGAGGCGGCTGCGGTGGCCCAGCCCGCGTCCCCCGCGGTCGTGATCCAGCCGGCGCCCGGCGTCGTCGCGGTGCAGAGGCCCGCGGAGCCTGGCGCGGTCGTGGTCCAGCGCCCGGCGCCGCCCGGCGCGACGGTGGTCGAACGTCGCGGCCCGGCGCGAGGCGGCATCCGCGTGCGCACGCGAGGTGGGGCGAGCGTCGCCCCGCCCGCCGCGCCGCCGGCCGCGTCGACGACACGGGGCACACGCCCGCGCGGCGGCATCCGCGTGCGCTCGCGAGACGACGACTGACGCGGGGAGGTCTCGGACCGCCCCACGTTCACGCATCCATGCCGTGTGCTCACGCTTCGGGAACCTGCTCCGCCACCCGGTGTCAGCGGCTCTCGTGAAAGCGCGCATCGCCGGTCTCCTCCTCCTCTTGCTCCCCTCGAGCGCGCTCGCGCAGCGCGCGCAGCCCTTCACCGGCTACGAGCTGGCGCTGCAAGGCGCGAGCGTGGCCCAGGCGGGGCGGACGGCGGTGTTCCGCGGCGTCGCGTATCGGGTGCGCGGGCTCGCGGAGCTGGTGCCGCACGAGGGCGCGGTGCGCGCGCGGCTGCGCTGGCCCGACCACGAGCGGCCCACCACCGCGTGGACCACCGCGCGCAGCGACGCGGACGGGCGGTTCCGGCTCGAGCTGCCCGTCCCGGAGGCGGCCCTCGACGACCCGCCCCTGTTCGAGGTGCGTCTGGGCACCGACGCCGAGGGACGCACGTTCGAGCTGCCGCTGTCGATCCAGCCCGCGCTCGACGTGATGCTGCGGACCGACCGCCAGCTCTACGAGCCGGGAGAGCCGGTGCACGTGTGGGCGCTCGTGCGCGACGCCTCGAGCGGGGCGCCCGTGGTCGGGCGCGCGGTGCAGGTCAGGGTCCGCGGCCAGGCGCTGCCGCCGACGGACCACGCGCTGACCACCTCCGAGGCCGGCGTCGTGCACCTGGAGCTCGCGGTGCCCGATGGCGCGCCCGAGGCCACGCAGGAGATCTCGCTCGGCATCGAGGGGCAGCTCGAGGCGGGCGCCTCGTTCCGGGTGGGCACGCGCACCTTCGAGCGGCTCTTCGCGCGGGTGGAGGTCACGCCCGAGGAGGTCCAGCCGGGCGCGCCCGCGACGGTCCACGTCCACGTCACCACGCCCAGCGGCGCGCCCGTCTCCGGGGCCGCGGTGCGGCTCGAGATCGAGGGCCAGTCCTACGCGGGGACGAGCGGTGAGGACGGCGTGGCGCGTGTGCCCGTGACCGCGCCGGCGCACTTCGAGCACCGGAGCGGACACGTCTCGGTGCGCGCGGAGGTGGAGCACGCCGCGCACGGCGCCGTGAGCGCGTACGGGCGACTCGGCCTGGCGGTGCCGCTCGCGCTCCGGGTCGAGGTGGTGCCGCGGCACGGCGGCCTGGTGCCGGAGATCGACGACGTGATCTACGTGCGCCTCGTGGAGGGCACGCGCGATCCGCCCGCGGTGGGGACCGAGGTGACGGTGTCGGGCCCCGCGATCCCGGGCGGGCGCGTCACGGCGCAGACCGATGAGGCGGGGCTCGCGGAGATCCCCGTCCGGCTCCCGCTCGGCGCCGCGTCGTCGATGGACGGCGCGCCCGAGACGCGGGTCACCGTGGACGTGGCTGGCCTGCTCGAGCGCACCACGAGCGCGTCGATCCCGGTCCGGCGCGCGGTCGAGGTGGCGCCCGTCCTCTCCGACGTGGTGGTCAGCCCGGGCAGCGCGGTCGAGGTGACCTTGCTGCGTCGACCCGGCGCGCGCCGCGCGGACGTGCGGGTGGAGCTGCTCGACGGCGCCGAGCCGCTCGTCTGGACGCGCACGCGCGGAGACCGGGTGCGGCTCCAGCTCCCGCCCGGGCGTCTCGGCGTCTTGCACGTGCGTGCACGGGCGCTGCACGAGGACGAGACCCTCGACGGCGTCGGCGCGACGGCCGCGCTGCTCGTCCGGCCGTCCGACCCGGACTTCGTTCAGCTCACGAGCGCGCGGCCGCGCTGGACGGTGGGGGACACCGCGCAGCTCACGCTCCAGACGGGCGCGGCGGGCCCACGTCGGTGGGCCGCGGTCCTCGTGCGCGACCTCGCGGCGCACGGCGGAGAGCGGCCGTTCCGCGCGCACTTCCTCGGTCAGCGCTTCGACGAGGCGGTGCTCGCGCCGAGCGGTCCGGGCGCCGATCGTCTGCTGCGGGCCGCGCTCGCCGCCCACGCGGCCGAGGACCCGGCGACGCACCCCGCGCCGCCGCTCACCGACGCGCTCGGCTTGCCGGTCGAGCCCGCGCACCACGGCGTCTCGATGGACCGCGGCACGCTCCGCGATCCGTTCCCCCTCGCGCGCGAGCTGGAGCGACGCGGCGCCTTCGACGCGATGCGCACCCTGGAGTCGAAGCTCGAGGCGGCGCTCGCGCAGGGAGGCCTCGACGCGATCACCACCGGGGCGGGCGCGCGCCGCCGCTTCCGGGACGATCTCCTCCGAGACCACCCGGAGCTCCGCACCCTCGGCGACGGCCCGATGACCCCCGCCATCCTCGCCGACGCGATCCCCGGCTTCGACTACGAGGCGGTGGCGCGGCGGGTGGCGCGCGCGCGCCTGGTGCGGGTGATGGCGGCGCTCGTCCGCTACCTCGACCCGGGCGACGAGGCCTCGGTCGCCGACCGCATGGCGTCCCGGGAGCCGAGCGAGCGCTGGCTGGGCCGCATGGTCGAGCGCGGGGTGCTCGCCGCGAGCGATCTCGACGATCCCTGGGGAGGGCGCTTCGCGCTGCGCGCGACCCGGGCGCCCGTGCTCCTGCTCGGCGCGCCCGCGCGACAGCTCGAGCTGGTCTCGCCCGGCCCCGACGGGCGCCCCGGCACACGCGACGATGTCCGCGATCCGTTCGCGCGGGCCGTGCCGGCCGCGACGCCCTACGCGATCGCGAGCGGGGAGGACGCCTTGATGCGTCGGCTCGCGCTGCTGTCACCCCTCGCGCGCACCCTGGCCGCGCTGCGCGAAGCCTACCGACGCACGAACGCCGAGATGGCGGAGGAGGAGATCGGCGACGCCGTCGCGGGCAGCGCGAGCGAGGGCTCCATCGGGCTCGGGGGGCTCGGCCTGATCGGTCACGGCGCGGGCGGCGGAGGCGGCAGCGGCTACGGGAGCGGCCACGGGAGCGCCGGCCGGATGGGGCGAGGCTCGCGCATCCGCCTCGGCTCGACGGGGCTGGCGGGCGTGGTGCGAGAGCGCTTCCCGCCCACGCTGCTCTTCCGGCCCGCGCTCGTGGTGGATCCGGACGGCACGACCGAGATCGCGATCCCCCTCGCCGACGCGGTGACGACCTACCTCGTCGAGGCGGTCGTCTGGCGCGAGGACGGCTGGGTCGATTCGACCGAGCTGCGCATCGAGGTGGATCGCGACGTCGTCATCGAGGCGCCGGTCCCGCCGATCGCCCATCGCGGAGACACGATGCAGCTTCCGTTGCGAGTGTCGAATCGCGGTGACGTGCCGCGCCGGCTCGCGATCGGGCTGCTCGGTGACGCGGCCCTCGGGGTCGAGGACGGCGCGCGCCACGAGGTCGAGCTGCAGCCGGGGGAAGCGCAGCTCGTGCCCGTCGAGGTGCGGCCGGACCGGATCGGAGAGGGGCGGCTGACGGCGGTCGCGCTCGACGCGGACACGGAGGAGACGCTCGACGCGGTCCGTCGACCGATGCGCGTCATCGCGCCCGCCCGCCGGGTGGACCAGCGCCGCACCGGGCTCGCCGCTCGAGAGGTCGTCGTCGCGCTCGAGGTGCCCGAGGGCGCCGACGCGCGCGAGGGTCGGGTGCGCCTCGTGATCGGTCCCGCGCTCTTCCCCGCCGACGGGCGCGACGACCCGTGGGCCGCGTGGGCGCCGCCCCTGGGCTGGACGACGACCCCGCGTCGCCCGGTGCGCGGAGACGCGGTCCGGCAGGCCTTCCACCTCGGGAGCGCGGGGCGTCGTGCGGTGGACGCCCGGCGGGGCGCCTTGCTGCTGACGCGCGCGCTCGCGAGCGAAGAGCGGAGCCTCGAGGAGGGCTCGGCCGCGCGGCTGCGGCTCCACGCGTGGGCGCTGCTCGGGCTCTCGCCCTCGGTCGGAGGTGACGGCGCGGGGGCGGCGCTGCGCGAGATCGTCGACCGGCTCCGGCGCGACGTCGCCTCGGGATCGATGCTGCGCACCGACGACCCGGAGTCCTGGGTGGTCGCGGCGGCCGCCCTCGGCTGGAGCGGCGGAGACCGCGAGCGGGTGACGGAGCTCGTGCGGCGCCTCGAGCGGCACGCGGTCGAGGTGGGCGAAGATCGCTGGCTCGTCGCGGACGGCCGCGTGGTGCGCTCCACCCTGCTCTGGTCGATGGCGGAGCTCTCGCTGGGGCGTCGCGACCGCGCCTTTTCGCTCCTCGCCACCGTCGCGCGCTTCGCGGCCTCCGGGCACACGCTGGACGCGGAGGAGCGCGCGCTGGGCCGCGCGGCGATGAGGCGCCTGCTCGCGGGGGAGGCTCCGACGGAGGCCGAGGTGTGGATCGACGGAGCGCGCAGCGTGGTCACCATCACCCACGGCGCGGCGGAGCTGGACGCGCTGGCGCTCTCCACCCCGGGGGCTCACTCGGTCCGCGTGCGGGTCGACGCGGCGGCGCCGGTCTTCGTCTCGGCGGACGCGCGCTACGGCGTCGCGTGGACCGACCGTCCCCGCACACCCGGGCCCTTCGAGATCGCGATCGAGGGTGAGACGGGCGGCCTCGACGACACGGCGGAGCTCACGTTGACGATCCGCAACCGACTCCCGCGGACCCTGCCCGCCGTGACGGTGGAGATCGGCCTCCCGACGGGGGCGGAGCTGACCGAGCGCGAGCGCAGACGCATCGGCGTGCCGGTCGAGCGCGGCGGAGGGGTGTTGACGCTTCATCTGCCCGCGATGAGGCCGGGGCAGCGGCGCGAGCTGCTGCTGCCGCTCCGCTGGTCGGTGGCGGGACGGCTCGAGGGGCTGGGCGTGGCGGCCTACGCGGTCGACCGCCCCGACGGAGTCTCCGTGCTCGCCCCGCGGACGGTGGAGGTGTCCCGATGAAGGCCGTGAAGCGCGCGCTGACCGCGCTCTTGCTCCTGCTCTCGGCGAGCGCCTCTTCGAGTGACGCGCACGCGCAGGAGACGCGCCGCCGCGTCCCGCGCGGTGAGGTCACCGGGCTCGAGATGGGCATCGACGGATCGCTCGAGGCGATCCCCGGCGGGACCCTCCGCTGGTTCGTCGATCTCTACGAGGTCGTCGGGCGTCGCGATCTGCGCCCCGCGCCGAACGTGGCCCTCACCGTCACCGGCTCGTTCGCGCCGGGAGAGCCGCTCCTCGAGATCCGCACCGACGCGCAGGGGCGCGCGCGCCTCGAGGTGCCCATCCCCGTCGATCGCGACGAGGGCTTCCGCCTGCTGGTCCGCGCGGAGAGCCCGCGCCGCGTGGAGCGCACCTTCTCGGTGGACATCACGCTGGGCGCGCGCTGGGAGATGCGGCTCTCGACCGATCGGCAGCGCGCCGTCCCGGGCGGCGAGGTGTTCGCGCTGGGTCGCCTGGTGGACCGCGCGACCGCGCGCCCGATCGCGGGTGAAGAAGTCACGTTGACCTTCACGCAGAGCGGGGCGCCGACGCGGAGCCCGGCCGAGGTGACGACCGACGCGGCCGGGATGTTCTGGGCCCGCGTGCCGGCCCTCGACGAGCCGGGCGCGCTCTCTCTCCACGCCCGCTCCCGCTTCGCCGGGGCGAGCGCGCAGGTGACGGTGGCCCCCGAGACGCCGCCCACCCTCTGGGTCGAGGCGAGGCCCGATCGCCGGGTCTACGCCCCCGGAGACGCGGGCCGCGTGCGCGTCACGGTGCGCGCGCTCGATGGTCGCCCGATCGAAGGCGCCGAGCTGGAGTGGCCCCGACGCGACCCCGAGGTGACGCCGCCGCGCACCGGCCCCGATGGCGTCGCGACCGTGCCGCTCGCCATCCCGACCGTGCTCGAGCGGGCCTGGGTCGATCGCAGCCTGCGGATCGACGTCGCGGTCGTCGGTGTGGGGACGGAGTCGATCGCGGTCCCGCATCGCGTGGCGCGCGTGCCCTGGATCGCGGAGGCGACGGCGGAGGGCGGCGCGCTGATCCCGGAGCTCGACGGCGGCGTGTTCGTGCGTGTGGTGGGCCCCGATGGGCGCCCGCGCGCGAACGAGGCGATCACGCTGCAGGCCCCGCGGCTCGGCGGCGCGCTGCAGGCGACCACGGACGACGACGGCGTGGCGCGGCTCATGGCGCCCGTCGCCCCGAGCACGCGCCCCGACGGCTGCGGCGGCCCGACCTTCACCGAGGCGGTCTTGCAGCTCGACGGGCACTCGCAGTCCTTCTGTCTCCCCGTCGACCCCGACGCGACCCTCGCCGTGCGCGGCGATGGAGACGGCGCCTTCGTCGTCACGCGGCGCTCCGGGGTGGCGCGGGCGCCGGTCGAGGTGACGGCGCTCGTGCGGAGCGCGGGGGGCTGGGTCCCGCTGTCGCGCACCCTGCTCGCGCCCGACGTGTCGCGCGGAGAGCTGGCCGCGGACGCGCACGGAGAGATCTGGTTGCGCGCGCGGCCCGTGCTCGCCGAAGGGCGCGCGGTGCGAGGCGGAGGCGTGCTGGTGTACCGGGCGCGCGAGGGTGGCGCGCTCACCGTCGAGGCCGGCGAGTCCGGCGCGCGCGTGGACGGAGGCGGCAGCGCCTTCGTGATCGCGCTGCCGCCGCCGCTGGCCGACGCCACGCAGGCCACGCTCCGCGCGGATCTCGGCCCGGTGGGCGCCGCGATCGACGACGCCCGGAGCCCGTGGTTCGTGCAGGCGCTGCTCGCGGCCCGGACCCCGCGCGACGTCGCCGCGACCGCGTCTCTCCGGGAGGGCACGGTCTTGCCGCAGCCGATGCCGGAGGAGCCCGTGGCGCACGGGCTGTTGCGCGATCCGTGGCGCACCCGCGCGCGCTTCGTGCGCGGCCGCATCGGGCGCATGCTCCGCGCGGTCGAGACGTACGTCGACGCCGCCGTCCCGGGCCACCTCGAGGAGGTCGCGGTGCGCGAGGGACGCGGCTACCGGTTCAACCAGGCGATCCTCTCCGCCGCGCTCGGGCGTGAGGGCCTGTACCAGGAGGGCAGCGTCTCGCTCGACGGTGAGCCTCTCGACGCGGCGGCGCTCGCGTCGATGGACCGGGCCTTCACCTACGACCACGTCGCCCGACGCGTGACCCGGGAGCGCCTCTTCCGCGCTCACCTCCTCCTCCGCCAGCTCGTGCACGAGCGCGGGCTCGATCGGCCGTGGGCGCTGCGCGGGGATCCGTCCACCCTGCTCGTCGGGCTGATCGAGTCGGCGGACGAGATCGCGTGGCAGACCGACTGGCCTCAGCGCGAGCACCTCTTCGACGCGTGGGGGCAGCCCTTCGTGCTCCGCCCGGTGCGAGGGCGCGCGCGCTTCACCTTCCTCGAGCCGGTGCGGGGCTGGGAGCTGGTCAGCGTGGGGCCGGACGGTCGATCGGGGACGGGGGACGACATGGTCGACCCCTTCGCGCGGGTGCTGCCCGACGGCGTGTACGCGGAGGCGGTCGGGGAGGAGACCCTGCTCGCTCGACTGGGCGGCGTGGCTTTGGGGCGGGCCACCGCGGAGGAGCTGGCGGAGATCTTCGGCGCGTCCGCCGACGACTACGCGCCCGACGACGCCGCCAGCCACGACGCGCAGGCGCTCCCGACCCCGCTGCCGCGGCTCGACGACCGCGCGCCGCTGGCGCCGTTCGCGCGCGCCGTCGGGGGCCACACGTCGGACGTCGCGTGGTCGCTCCCCGCCGGGCGTCGCCCGTACGTCGCGATCGCGGCGCGCTTCGATCCGAGCGGCGCCGTGCGCACGGAGCGGGTCGAGTTCGAGGCGGGCGCGGCCTGGACCTCGCATCTCGAGTTGCCCGCCACGCTGCGGCCCGGCGATCGGCTCCGCGTGCCGCTCGTGCTGACGCGCCTCGCCGACGCGCCGCCGCCCGAGGTGGCGGTGCGGGTCAGGGGTGGAGCGCTGCGCGCGGAGCGAGACGGCGCGTTCGTGGTGATCGAGGCCGCGCGGCCGGGCTTCGCGCGGCTGGAGGTCGTGGTCGGCGACCCGCGCGATCCCATCGGGCGCTTCACGCGGCGGCTCCGGGTGGTGCCCGACGGTGGGCTCCGCGCGCGCCACCTCGGAGGCATGCTGACCGAGGCGGGGGACCTGCGCCTCGAGGCGCCCGTGCCGGACGCGGCGACGCCGTGGCGCGGGCAGCTCGTGGTGGGCGCGCCCTCGGCGCTCGCCGCCGATCCACGCCTGGCAGACTCGAGCGTCGCCGTCGTGTCCTGGGGACGCGCGATGGCGAGCCTCTCCGCCGACGAGGCGCTCGACCGGCGGCTCCGGCGTGAGGCGGGCGGCGCGGGGGATCAGCTCGCGCATCCGGTGGAGACGGCGTGCGCGCTCTCCACGTGGGCGCTCTCGGGGGACGAGCACGCTCCGACGGCGGGCGCGATCCGCGCGCTCTCCACCATGTCGGGAGACGACCTCGCGGTGCGCGCCTCGGTGCTCGCCGCGCTCGCGCCCGCCGCGCCCGCGGGGCCGACGGGCGGCGCCGACGCGATCGGGCAGCTGACCGCGCGCCTCCGGCGGGACGGCTGGCGCACGCTGGTCGACGCGAGCGATCGCCCCGACGTCATGGCCCGCATGGCCGCGGCGCTCCTGCTCGTCGACCGCGACGACGCGCCGGGGCGCGCGCTCCTCGATCGCGTGGAGGCCTCGTTGACGGTGGACGCGGCGCAGCGCGCCTGGGTGCCCGGCGTGGACGGACGCCCCTCCTGGGCCGGGACCCTCGCCGCCGCCCTCGCGGCGCGGCAGACGGGGGACGACGCCCTCGCGGATCGGCTGGCCGGCGCGGCGGCGACGCGGTGGTACGTGGCGGCGCGGTCGGTGGACGCCACCTTCTGGGCCGTGGCGGCGAGCGTCTACGGCGCCCTCGGCGTGGGCGAGACCGCCTCCGTCACCGTGCGCGTCGACGGCGCGCCGCGCCCGCTCGCGCTCGAGGGCGGGGTCGCGACCCTGGACGTCCGCCCCGGCGCGCAGGTCGCGCTCGCGAGCGACGCCCCGGTCTGGGCCCACGTCGAGTCGCGCTACCTCGTCCCGTACCGCGCGACCGAAGGCGGCCCGCTCCGCGTCGCGGTCGAGGGCGTGGTCGGCGTGGTGGGAGAGCGCGCGGGGCTCGAGCTCCGCGTCGAGAGCGCCAGCGGTGAAGTCGCCGATCCCGTGGTCGAGCTGATCGTGCCCTCCGCGGCCCGGTTCGACGAGGTGACCCGGCAGAGCCTGGCTCGCGCGGCGGGCGTGCGCGCGGTCGGCACGATGGACGAGGCGCGCGTGGTCCGTGTTCACCTCGAGAGCCTGCCCGCGGGCGCCACGCGCCGGATCCCGCTGCCCTTCCGATGGACCGCGGCGGGCGTCAGCCGTGGCCTCGACGTCGCCGCCTACGCGGCGTCCACGCCCACCGAGATCTGGATCACCGAGGGCCGCGCCCTCGAGATCCGAGAGGAGCCCGCCCGATGAGATGGACCCTGCTCTTCGCCCTCGCCCTCGCCGCGTGCGGCGGCCCCACCCCGGCGCCGCAGGCCGAGGAGGTGACGGCGACCTGGACCGCGGGTGACGACGCGGCCCTGCCCGACGACGCGGCCCTGCCCGACGACGCGCCCTCGGAGCGCATGGAAGACGACGACGCGCAGGACTGAACGGCGCTACGGTAGGCGCGATGTCGCTCCGACCGATCGAAGACGTCTCCGACGAGCTCGGCCTCTCGAGGGCGCACCTCCGGCCGCACGGCCTTCACAAGGCGAAGGTCGAGCTCGCCGCGATCGGCGCGCCTCTCGGCAAGCTCGTCGCGGTCAGCGCCATCACGCCCACCCCGGCCGGCGAGGGGAAGACGACCGTCAGCGTCGCGCTGGCGATGGGGCTGCGGCGCCTCGGGGTCTCCGCGGTGCCCTGCCTCCGCGAGCCGTCGCTGGGGCCCGTGTTCGGCATCAAGGGCGGCGGGACCGGCGGCGGGCGCGCGACGGTGGAGCCGCAGACCGCGATCAACCTGCACTTCACGGGAGACATCCACGCCGTCGGCGCGGCGCACAACCTGCTCGCGGCGCTGGTCGACAACGCGCTGCACTTCGGCGGGCCGTGTCGCATCGACCCGCGCTTCGTGACCTGGCCGCGCGTGCTCGACGTGAACGATCGGGCCCTCCGCGACGTGGTCGTCGGCCTCGGTGGCGAAGGCGTGACCCGGCAGGCCCGCTTCGAGATCACGGCCGCGAGCGAGGTCATGGCCGCGCTCTGCCTGGCGGAGTCTCTCGCGGATCTGAAGGTGAGGCTCGGCCGGCTGGTCGTGGGGCGAGACGCGGCGGGCGAGGACGTGACGGCGGCCGACATCGGCGCGACGGAGGCCATGGCCGCGCTGCTCGCCGACGCGCTGCGTCCCAACCTCGTGCAGACCGTCGAAGGCGGCCCCGCCCTGGTGCACGGCGGGCCCTTCGCCAACATCGCGCACGGGTGCTCGAGCAGCCTCGCGACGCGTCTGGCGATGACGCACGCGGACGTCGCGATCACCGAGGGCGGCTTCGGGTTCGACCTCGGCGGAGAGAAGCTGCTCGACATCAAGTGCCGCGCGGCCGGGATCTGGCCGTCGCTGGTGCTGGTGGTGGCCACCCTGCGCGCGCTGAAGTGGCACGGCGGAGTGAAGAAGGGCGCCGCGGGCGATCCCGACCAGGCCGCGCTGCGCGCCGGGCTCGCCAACCTCGACGCGCACCTCGACGCGATCGGCGAGTTCGGTCTGCCCGCCATGGTCGCGCTCAACCGCTTCGAGGGCGATCCCGAGAGTGAGCTCGACGTGGTCCGCGCTCACTGCGAGGCCCGCGGCGTGGAGGTCGCGCTCTGTGACGGCTTCGCGCGTGGCGGCGAAGGCGCCGAGGCGCTGGCCGGGCGCGTGTGGGACGCGATCGGCGACGTCGAGCCGCCCGCGCCGCGTTTCCTCTACGCGCTCGACGCCTCCTACCCGGAGAAGATCGAGGCCATCGCGACCCGCGTCTACGGGGCCGACGGCGTGGACCTCGACCGTGACGCCCGACGCGCCCTCGAGCGCTTCGACGCGCGCAGCCCTGGCCTGCCCGTCTGCGTGGCGAAGACCTATCGCTCACTGAGCGACGACCGATCGAAGCGCGGCCGCCCCACGGGGTTCCGCGTCCAGGTGCGCGACGCGCGCCTCAGCGCGGGAGCCGGCTTCGTCGTCGCGCTGCTCGGAGACGTGATGACCATGCCCGGCCTCCCTCACGAGCCCGCCGCGCTGAGCGTGCGCGTTCTGGACGACGGCACCATTCGAGGGCTCATGAGCGGCGAGTGAGGGGCTTGTCGAGGCCGCCCGACGCACCCACCCTCAATTTCATGGCTGCAGGTGGGGATCTGTACTGCCCTCGGTGCGATGACTCGGTCGGGGTGCTTCGTGAGTGGAGCGGGTGGAAGTGGTGCTGGCGCGCCTGGGTCGCGGGCGCGTGCGTGATGCTCGCGGCCACGCCCCTGCTCGCCTACGACTTCTGCGTGATCATCCCCAGCATGATGCTCTACCTCGTGGCGGGCAGCTCCCTGCGCATGCTGGCCAGGCAGCGGCCGGTCTGTCGGCGCTGCTCCTTCGAGCTGACCGAGGGGTGCCTCAGCGGGGAGCCGCTCCAGCGCAAGCCGCCGACAAAAGCCGTGACGTGAGCGCCGTTCGGCCGTAGGTGTGCCCATCATGGGCTACGACTACGACCTCTTCACGATCGGCGCGGGCTCGGGCGGCGTGCGCGCCAGCCGCATGGCGGCGCGGACCGGCGCCAAGGTCGCCGTGGCCGAGGAGCGCTTCCTCGGCGGCACCTGCGTCAACGTCGGTTGTGTCCCCAAGAAGCTCTTCGTCTACGCGGCGCACTTCCGTGAGGACTTCGCGGACGCGGCCGGCTTCGGCTGGAGCGTCGGGGACATCGCCTTCGACTGGCCGACCCTGCGCGCGAACAAGGACAAGGAGATCGCGCGGCTCAACAAGATCTACGAGCGGCTCCTCCACGGCGCGGGCGTGGACATCCTCGAGGGGCGGGCGCGCGTGATCGACCCTCACACCGTGGAGGTCGCGCTCCCCGACGGTCCCAGGCGCGTGACCGCGGAGCGCATCCTCGTCGCCACGGGGGGCCGCGCGGTGCGCCCCACCGAGCGCGGCACCGAGCGCGCGTGGATCAGCGACGACGTCTTCTACGCGGAGAGCCTGCCCAGGCGCCTGCTCGTGGTGGGCGGCGGCTACATCGCGCTCGAGATGGCGTCGATCTTCCACGGGCTCGGCACCGAAGTGACGATCGCCTATCGCGGCCCGCACCCGCTGCGCGGCTTCGACGACGACGTGCGCACTTTCCTCTGCGAGGAGCTGCGCAAGAAGGGCGTGAAGCTCCACCTCAACACCAAGGTGCTCTGCCTGGAGGAGGGGGAAGACGGCGCGATCGACGCGGTCTTCGAGCACGAGGAGGTGCTGACCGTGGACGCCGCGCTCTACGCGATCGGCCGCCGCCCCAACACGGAGGGGCTGGGGCTCGAGGAGGCGGGCGTGACGCTCAACGATCGTGGCGCGGTGGTGGTGGACGACTTCTACCGCTCGAGCGTCGAGAGCATCTTCGCCCTCGGCGACGTCACCGACCGCGTGCAGCTCACGCCGGTCGCGATCGAGGAGGCGATGGCCTTCGTCTCGACGCAGTTCTCGGACACGCCGCGCACCCTCGACTACGCGCACGTCCCGACCGCCGTCTTCTCCACCCCGCCGCTCGCCTCCGTGGGGCTGACCGAACCCGACGCGAGGTCGGCGCATGGCGACGTGCATGTCTACACGAGCGAGTTCCGCCCCCTCAAGCACACCTTGAGCGGGAGCCAGGAGCGCTCCTTCATGAAGCTCGTGGTCGAGCCCAGGAGCGACCGCGTGCTCGGCGTGCACCTCGTCGGCGCGGACAGCGCGGAGATCATCCAGGGCTTCGCCGTGGCGCTGAAGTGCGGCGCGACCAAAGCGCAGCTCGACGCGACCGTGGGCCTCCACCCGACCGCGGCCGAGGAGCTCGTCACCATGCGCGAGCGCCGGCCCGACGAGTGATCACTCCCCGATCGCGAGGTAGCTCGGCCTCGCGTTCGGGAGCGTCGCCCCCCACCATGGCGTAGGCGTCAAGATCGGGCAGGCGGCCTCCGGGCAGGAGCGCGCACAGGAGCAGCCGTGAACGCGGATTCACGAGCCCGGGGCTCCACCCCGTCGATCTGCCGTCCATGCTGCTCTGGCCCGTTCTTCGCACAGCTCGGAGCTCGTGCGCTCCGTCCGGAACCCCTACGCCGATCTCACGGCCTTGCTCGACAGCACCCGCCAGCTGAGCTCGGAGGAACAGGCGGAGCTCCTGCTCGAGCAGGGCTACGTCGAGCGGGCCCTCCGAATTTACCAGGAGCTGCTCGAATCTTCTCCCGGCGACGTGCACCTCACCCGCAGACGCGACTGGGCCATGCGCCTCGTCGCCCGCGAGCAGAAGCCCGAGACGGGCACGATGCGCAAGCCCGGCGCCGAAGCGACCCTGCGCGGCATGCCCTCCCCGGCGCGCGCCGCGCCCCCGGAGGACCCCACCGTGCGCCGCCTGGTCATTCGCGAGGTCGGTTGACCCTCGTCGTCGACCTTTGCGCCATCTTGGCGTAGTCTCCGTGCGCGATGAGCGCAGAGAAGTGGCGGGCCTTCGGGATCGAGGTCGACGACCCCGAGGGCATCTCGGAGCAGTCGCTGTTCTACGTGGGGAGCTACCTGCTCCTCCTCGAACGCGTCGAGCGGGGGCTCGCGCAGCGGGCCGTGCGGTACGTCGTCGACGGCGTCGACGAGGACGTCCTGGGCGAGATGACAGCCCGGAGGTCCGAGTGCGTCTCCGCCCTGCGGCTCGGCCAGCACTTTGTCCCCGTCGAGCTCACGGCGGTCATCCGTCGCCTCGGCGACGCCCCCCGCGCGCTCCATCGACTCGGACGGCTCATCCACGCGATCGGTGGCGTGGGCCGGGTACGCGCAGGATCGCAGGTCCCCGGCTGGTTCTGGGCGATCTACGACACAACGCGCGATGCGGGGCGGTCGCGGTTCGATGCGCCCGCGCTCGGCCGGCTGCTCGAGGCAGGTGGGGAAGAGCCGGGGCTGCTGATCGAGGTGCAGATCCCCGCCGCGGACCACTACCCCTCCCCCCTCGATGGAATGGCGAGCTTCCTGCGGGAGCACGAGGACGCGGTCAGAGACCGACTGTCGCGCTGGGAGCCAGCGAGGGCGCGCGCGGGCCTGCTCGAGCTGCTCGGTCTCCACCAGGTGGTGTTGCCGTCCCTCGTCGACCTGCTGGCGCGGGAAGCGACCTCGGGGACGAAGGTGAACCGGACGCTCGCGATGGCGCAGCTCGCCCGGCTCGGCGACGCGTCGCGGGCGCCGCTCGAGAGGCTGGCGAAGGAGGGCTCCGCTCCGACTCGGCGCGCGGCCTATCAGGCGCTCGACCAGCTCTACGGGGCCGCTGCGGCCCCCTTCCTCGCGTCCCTGGTCGAGGGTGAGCGGAGCGCGAAGAACCGGGACGTGCTTCGGGAGATCTGCGCGCGCCCCGCGGTGGAAGCGCCCGCGCCGTCGCTGCCGCCGCTCGCGCCCGTGCCGGAGCACGTCCCGCTGCCCGAGGGATACCTGGCCCATCTGCGCGCCGTCTTCGGCGGCGCCGGTGCCCGGCGGGCGCAGCACTGGGAGCGGATGCGGAAGCAAGGGATCGCTTACTACGAGTCGAACGAGCCGCCGCCGCCGCCGACCGAGGAGGCGCTGGAGGCGCTCGCGCAGAGGCTCGAGCGTGGTGGCAGCGGCGCGCCAGGTCCCGAGACGTGGCACGACGACAAGGCCCTCGGCGAGCTCGGCCGCTACGCGGGACTCCACCCCGTCCACGTGTGGCGTCTCCTCACCGAGGTCGGCAGAGGTCGCGGCGCTGTGCCCGTGTGGGCGGCTCGCCCGATCCTGAAGGCTTGCCGACGCGCCAACGAGGGGCGCCCCGACCTGCGCGAGCTGGCCCACGTCGCGACGTTCGACGGCGCGTCGCCGGACGCGATCGCCGTGGCTCAGCTCTCGGGGAGTCGGTGGGGCGGCGGGCTCGGCTATCGGCCCGAGGAGGCGTGGACCTTCTTCTCGGAGCATGCCGGCTTGCTCGAGGAGGCGCTCGAAGGGCGCGACCGGAGCCTTCACCACAACGCCGAGCTCTGGCAGGAGAACGCCTACTCGGTCCTGGCCGCTTTTCCGGAGCTCCCCTCGAAGGCGGCGGAGATCGCGTGGCGACACGCGCTGGGCACCGCGAAGCGTCCGAGACCCTGGGCGCGCGCCGCGCTCGCACGCGCCGAAGGAAAGACCCAGCGGATCGTGCGCGCGCTGGCGGACGGCAAGCAGGAGGTGCGCGCGACGGCGGCGGACTGGTTGGCGGAGCTCGGCGATCCTGCGGCCATCGAGGCGCTGAAGCAGGCGCTGCGGAAGGAGAAGCGTGAGATCCCCAAGGGGGCGATGTTCAAGGCGCTCGCCGCGCTGGGCGTGGATCTCGCTCCCTACCTCGATCGCGCGGCGCTACAGAAGGAAGCGCTGAAGAAGCTGAAGAACGGGCTCCCGCCGAAGCTCGCGTGGTTCCCCTTCGACGCGTTGCCCACCCCCACCTGGAAGAGCGACGGCGCGCCGGTCGCGATCGAGTCGCTCCAGTGGATGATCGTCAGCGCGCACAAGCTGAAGACCCCCGTGCCATCGCCGCTGCTCCGTCTGTACGCGGAACGGTGGGGAGGGGCTGAGTCGCTGGGCGACTTCATGCTCGAGCAGTGGATCGCCCGGGACGCGCGCCTGCCCAGCCGGGAGGAGGTGGAGCCGACCGTTCAGGCGCAGGCCGCGCAGTGGAAGGCCTGGGGACACAACCTGGACGACGCGGCCATCGAGGCGATGCTGCGCGCGGCGATGTCGCGCCCGGTCGGTTCGGCGCAGGCCGATCGCGGGATCCTGGCCTTCGCGACCGCGATGGGCGGACCGAGCGTCGCGGCCAAGGTCGAGCGCTACCTGAAAGACTGGTTCGGCAACCGTGCTCCGCAATGCAAGACGCTGCTCGAGCTGCTCGCGCATCGGAGCGACGCGCACTCGATCCAGGTGCTCCTCGCCACGGCGACGCGCTTCCGGACGAAGGGTATCCGGGAGGAGGCGCGGCAGCGGGTGGCGGAGCTCGCGGAGCGGCGCGGTTGGACGCCGGCGGAGCTTGCGGATCGCACCGTGCCCACAGCGGGCTTCGAGCTCGACGAGACGGACCGGCGGCCGGTGCTCAGCCTGGACCTGGGCCCGCGCGTCCTGCGCGTGTTGCTCGACGACGCGCTCGCGGTGGTGCTCGACAAGGGAGGCGGCAAGACGACGAAGACCTTCCCGAAGCCGCGCAAGGACGACGACGCCGAGCTCGCAGCGGCCGCGAAGAAGACGTTCGCCGCGACCAAGAAGCAGGTGAAGCAGGTCGTGCGCATGCAGGGGGACCGGCTCTACGAGGCGATGTGCACGGCGCAGCGTTGGGACGCCGAGACGTGGCGGGAACATCTGTGGCAGCACCCGATCGTGGGCCGGCTCTGCGAGCGGGTCGTGTGGGTGGTGCTCCGCGGGGAAGAAGTCGTCGGCGCCTTCCGGCCGCTCGGGGACGGCACCCTGACCGACGTCGACGACGAGCCGGTGACGCTGCCCGATGACGTCGAGGTGGCCGTCGCGCACGACAGCTGGCTCGGGGTGGAGCTCGCCGCGCGCTGGCGCGAGCACCTCGACGACTACGAGGTCACGACCCTCTTCCCGCAGCTCGGCGCCGAGCCGCTCGAGCTCACGGACGCGCAGCGCGACGAGGTCGTGCTCGACGAGCTCGAGGGCTACATCGTCGACGCCTTCACCCTCCGGGGGCAGCTCATGAAGGACGGCTACACCCGCGGCGAGGCCTTCGACGGCGGCTGGTTCTACACCTACACGCGCGCGTTCCCCTCGATCGGGCTGACCGCGACAGTCGAGTTCAGTGGGAGCCCTCTCCCCGAGGAGAACCGCTCGGTCGCGCTCGGCGGCGTGCGGTTCCATCCCGCAGACGACGACGTGGAGCACGGCGCCGCCATCCCGCTGGGCGACGTGCCCCCCGTCCTGCTCACGGAGGTGCGCGAGCAGGTGCGGCGCGTGGCCGCGCTCGGGAGCGGCCGTGACCCCGACTGGGAGCTGAGGCTCGCATGAGCGCGGAGAAGTGGCGGAAGCTCGAGGTCGAGGTCGACAACCCCGAGGGGGTCTCCGACGAGGCCCTGTTCCAGCTCGCCAGCTACCTGCTGGCGCTCGATGGGCTCGAGCCTCGCCTCGGGCAGTCCGCGCTGCGCTTCGTGATCGACGGGGAGGACGAGGGGGTGCTCGACCGGGTGCGAGCGCGGCCGCGAGACTGCGCGGAGCGCCTGCGACGAGGCCGGTACACCGAGCTGCCCGACCGGCGCGGGTTCCTGCGAAGGACCAGCGCGCGCGGCGTCCTCCATCGCTTCGGGCGCTTCGAGCGAGCGACCGTGCAGTCCTCGACCGTGCACTCCTTCTTGGGTGCGAGCACGCCCGCGCTGCCCGACTGGCTCTGGCCCCTCGTCCATTCCGGCGCCGTGGACGCTCCTACCCTCCACGCGGTGCTCGTTCATGCGCGCGAGGACGCCGCCCTCCTGATCGACTACTACGCGTCAGCTCCGCCGAACTACGCGGCCATGGGACTCCGCTCGCTGCTCCAGTCCGAGCAACAGACGCTCGGCCAGCGCATCCGCGACGCTGCCAGCGCGCATTCGCGCGGCTGCTTCCTGGAGCTGGCGGTCAGGCACCAGGCGGTGCTCCCCCAGCTCTTCGAGCTCCTCGTCGAGGTGGCGACCGGGACCGCGGAGTCGACACGCCTGCAGGCCGTGGCGCTCCTCCGACGCCTCGAGCAGGACACGCTGGAGGCGCTGCTCACGCACGCGCGCACGGGCGACGCGGCGCGGCGGCTGGGCGCCTACTCGGCGCTGCGGGCGCTACATCCCGAAGCGCTGATGGAGGTGCTCGATGCGCTCGCCGAGGCGGAACGGGCGCAGAAGAACCTCGCCTTCCTCGAGCGGCTGCGCACACCGATCACGGATATGCCGTCGTTGCCGGAGCTGCCGCCGGTGCCCGACCGGGTGCCGCTCCCCGAGGGGTTTGGCGCCCGCGCCCGGGAGGCCTTCGACGCGAGCCATGTCGCGAAGCGCCGGCTCTACGAGCGGCGGAGAGCTTCCCCCTTCCCGCCGCTGGAGCCAGGGCCTCAGCCGGTCTCCGACGAAGCGCTCAGCGCGTTCCTGGAGCAGCTCGAGACCGGTGTGCCAGGCCAGAGCGGGAGTGCCCCGAGGGGGGGCGGCCCCCTCGGCGCCGACGTGCCTCGGGAGCTCGTGAAGCACGATGGGTTGGCACCGATTCACCTCTTTCGGCTCCTCCGCGCGTTCGGGCTGGCGTGCGACGATGGACGCTGGTTCGGTGCCGAGCTGGTGGGCGCCTTTCGCCGCGCGCACGGAGGGCGCCCCGATCTGCGGGAGCTCGCGCATCTCGCCGAGGCGGACGGTGTCCCCGCAGAGGTCCTCGCGCGGGCCTTCTTGATGCAAGGAGAGGTGCAGGGCCCCGGCTACGCTCCCGAGGACGCCTGGACGTTCTTCGTCGGGCGCGAGCCGTTGCTGGCGGACGCGCTCACCCCGACGCCGGTGAGAGACCGCTACGGCCGCAGCTTTGGCACCGGATATGGCGCCGAGCTGCGCCGGGAGAACGCGTACGCGGTGCTCGGGTGCTTCCCGTCGATCCCGCCGCGCCTCGCGTCGACGGCGTGGGAGCACGCGCTCGGCAGCGCGAAGGCGGTGCGTGCGCTCGCGCAGGCGGCGCTGGCCACTTCGCCCGATCGGTTCGCGCGGGTGTGCGCAGCGCTCGAAGACGGCCAGCAGGAGGTGCGCGCGGTGGCCGCGGACTGGCTCGCCGACATCGGAGATCCGGCCGCGATCGGGCCTCTGTCCAAGGCCGTGCGGCGAGAGAAGCGCGAGCTCCCGAAGGGCGCGATGTTCCGCGCGCTCGAAGCACTCGGCGTCGACCTCGACCCGTACCTGGACCGCGAAGCGCTGAAGAAGGAGGCGCAGAAGAAGCTGAAGAAGGGCATCCCCGACAAGCTCGCATGGTTCCCCTTCGACGCGCTCCCGACGCCGCGCTGGAAGAGCGACGACGCGCCGGTCGCGCGCGAATCGCTCGAGTGGCTGCTGGTCACCGCGCACAAGCTGAAGTCGCCCCAGCCCTCGCCGCTCCTGCGCCTGTATGCGGAGCACTGGAGCGGGGCGGAGGAGCTGGGAGAGTTCGTGCTCGACGCCTGGATCGACCAGGACACGCGAGGCCCGTCTCGGGACGAGGTGGAGTCGGTGGCGAGGCGTCGGGCGAAGCAGACCGTGCAATGGACGGGGGAGCCCGAGCAGGAGGTGTTCGAGCGGACGATGAGGGAGCTGATCCTCCAGCCGCTCGGCTCCGCGCAGGCAGACCGCGGCGTCCTCGCGTTCCCGGCGGCGATGGGCGGAGCGCGCGTCGTGGAGACCGTCGAGGCGTACCTGAGGCGCTGGTATGGGTGGCGCGCGCCCCAGTGCAAGACGCTGATCCAGATGCTCGCCCAGCGAGATGACGGCCGCTCGATTCAGCTCCTGCTCGCCACCGCGACGCGGTTCCGGACGAAGGGCATCCGCAAGGAGGCCGAGAAGCGGGTAGTCGAGGTGGCCGAGCGCCGCGGATGGACCCCGGCCGAGCTCGCCGACCGGACCGCACCGACGGCTGGCTTCGAGCTGGACGAGACGGACGGGCGCCCGGTGCTGCGCCTCGACCTGGGGCCGCGGACCTTGCTCGCCCGACTCGACGCCGAGCTCTCCGTGGTCCTCGACAAGGGGGATGGGAAGGTCAGCAAGGCCTTCCCAAAGCCGCGTAAGGACGACGACCCGACGCTCGCGGCCGCCGCGAAGAGAGCCTTCAGCGCCGCGAAGAAACAAGCCAAGCAGACGGTGCAGATGCAGTCGACGCGCTTCTATGACGCGATGTGCGTCGGCCAGCGCTGGGACCTGGAGACCTGGCGCACGTATCTGAGGGGGCATCCCATCGTCGGTCGGCTCTGCGAGCGGCTCGTGTGGATCGCGATGCGCGGCGACACGCTGCTCTCCTCGTTTCGGCCGCTCGGCGACGGAACGCTGACCGACGTGGACGACGAGCCGCTCGAGCTGGCCGAAGATGTGGAGATCGCGCTCGCGCACCGGACGCTGGTCGGGGAGACGCTCGCCGTCCGATGGCGCGCGCACCTCGCGGACTATGAGATCACGCCGCTGTTCCCGCAGTTCGGCGACGCGCCCTTCGAGCTCCCAGAGGCCGCGCGGGACGCGCTCGTGCTCGACGAGCTCGAGGGACACATGCTGCACGCGTTCACGCTCCGGGGGGCGCTGACCAAGCGGGGCTACACGCGGGGGTCGGCGGAGGACGGGGGCATCTTCCACACCTACCACCGGCACTTCCCCACCCTGCGACTCGCTGCGACGGTGGAGTTCAGCGGCAGCTCGCTCCCCGAGGAGAACCGGCCCGTCGCGCTCCTCGGAATCACCTTCTCGCGCAGCCGCGCCGACGACGGCACCGAAACCCCCGTGCCTCTCGGGGACGTACCGCCCATCCTGCTCGCGGAGGTCTACGAGCACGTGCGCGGGGCGGCGGAGCAGGGCTCGGGCAAGCATCCAGATTGGCAGGACCGTGTGTCCTGGTGAGGGCCTCTTGAAGACGAAGAAGAAGAAGTCCGGCGGCGACGCCTCCACCTCGCTCTTGCGCCTCCCGATGGAGCGGCGCTTTGCGCACGAGCTCGAAGCGCTGGAGGCCGAGGAGGGGCCCAGGCCGCCTGGCTGGCGCATGTCCCCGCGCGCGGTCCGCACCTTCATCGTCGGAGGCGAGGCGGGCGGTGTCGAGGTGCGCACGAAGTACTACGGAGCGCCCACGCTCGTGGACCGCTGCATCGTCACCCTGATGAGCAACCGAGCGCTCCTGCTCGTGGGCGAGCCGGGGACGGCGAAGACCATGCTCTCCGAGCTCCTCTCGGCGGCGATCAGCGGGACGAGCCAGAACACCGTGCAAGGCAGCGCGGGCACGACCGAAGACCACATCAAGTACAGCTGGAACTACGCGATGCTGCTCGCGAAGGGGCCGTCGCGGGAGGCGCTCGTCCCGTCGCCGGTGTACCGCGGGCTCGAGCAAGGCCAGCTGGTGCGCTTCGAGGAGGTGACGCGCTGCCCGCCGGAGATCCAGGACGCGCTCATCAGTGTGCTCAGCGACAAGGTCATCCAGGTGCCGGAGCTCGGTGACGACGCGAGCGTGTACGCGACGCGCGGCTTCAACGTCATCGCGACGGCCAACCTGCGAGACCGCGGCGTGCACGAGATGTCGAGCGCCCTGAAGCGGCGCTTCAACTTCGAGCTGGTCCCGCCGATCGCCAGCCTCGAGCTCGAGGTCCGGCTCGTGCGCGAGCAGACGGAGGAGCTCCTGCGCGAGTCGGAGGTGGAGGCGACGCTCCCCGAGGACGTGGTGGGCTTGCTCGTGACGAGCTTTCAGGAGCTGCGGAGCGGCAAGAGCGGGGACGGGAGACCGATCGACAAGCCGTCGACCGTGATGTCGACGGCGGAGGCGGTGGCGGTCGCCTTCGCGTCGGCTCTCGATGCGGCCTGGTTCGGCGATGGCACGCTCACGCCCGAGCACCTCGTGCGCCACCTCCGCGGCACCGTCACCAAGGACGGCGACCGCGATCAGGAGAAGGTCCGTCAGTACTTCGACGTGATCGTGAAGGCGCGCGGCAAGAAGGATCCCCTCTGGAAGCGCCTGTACGCTGCGCGCGATCAGCTCGACGAATGAACGAGACCGAAGCGAGCGTGGCCGCGCTGAAGGCGGCCCTCGACGGGTCGCCCGTGACCTTCTTCGGCGTGCGTCACCACAGCCCGGTCTGCGCCCGCGGCGTGCGCGACTGGATCCGCGCGCGTCGACCCGCCGCAGTGCTCGTGGAGGCGCCGGCCGACGCGGAGGCGTCGATCCCGCTCCTCCTCGACGAGGCCACGGTCGCACCCGTCGCCCTCTACCTGCCGGCCGAGCGCGCGGCCGCCTACTATCCGCTCTGCGACTACTCTCCCGAGCTGGTCGCGCTGCGCGAGGGGCGGGCGGTCGGCGCGCAGCTCGGCTTCATCGACCTGCCGTACGCGCACCGCGCCCTCGGGCCACAGTCCCGACCCGTGTCGGCGCAGGACGAGGCGCACCTGGCCCGGAGCCGGTACGTGGCCGAGCTCGCCGCCCGCACCGGGTGTCGTGACCTCGACGAGCTCTGGGACCATCTCTTCGAGGAGGGCGCGCGGGCGCTCGATCCGGACGGGCTGCGGTGGCGCGTGGCCGTGTGGTGCCATCTCGCGCGCCTCGAGTACACGGACGCGGCGCTGGAAGCGGATGGGACGCTGGCGCGTGAGCGCGCGATGGCCTGGCACGTACGGCGGGCGATGGCGGCGCACCCGGGGGCGGAGATCCTCGTCGTGACGGGCGGCTTCCACGCCGTGCAGCTGCCCCATCTGATGGACGCGCCCCTCGAGCCGCCGCCGGGAGGGGAGGGTGAGCACTACGTCATCCCCTACGGGTTCGCGCAGCTCGACGCGCTCGACGGCTATGCCTCGGGCGTGCCCGCGCCGGCGTTCTATCAACGGGTGTGGGAAGACCGCGCGGACGTCGCGGACCTCGTGGTCGAGGTCGGCCGCGAAGCCCGAGCGCGCGGCATGGCGGGCGCGGTCTCGGTCGCGGACGAGCTGGCCGCGGCGACGCAGGCGCGGCAGCTGGCTGCGCTCCGCGGGCACGCACATCCGACCCGCGAGGACGTGCGCGACGCGCTCCGAAGCTGCTTCGTCAAGGGTGAGGCCGACGGGATCATGGGGCTCGCGCGCGAGCTCTTCGCCGGCGACCGGGTAGGGCAGGTCCCGGCCTCGGCGGGGGTGCCGCCGCTGGTCGCAGACTTTCGAAGGCGCGCGGAGGCGTGCAAGCTCGAGCGGACGAGCACGCGCAGGCAGGCCGTCGTGCTCGAGATCTATCGCAAGGGATCGCACCGCACGACGAGCCGGCTGCTGCACGCGCTCGATCTCCTCACCGTTCCCTACGCGGCGATGATCGACGGCCCCGATTTCATCCGCGGCGTCGGTCTCGAGCGCCGCCGCGAGCGCTGGGAGCTCTACTGGACGCCGGCCGTGGAGGCGACGCTGATCGATCTCGCGCACACCGGCGGCACGCTCGAAGAGGCGTGCTGGGCTCGACTCCAGACGAAGCTCGCGGACGCCGAGGAGGCAGGCATGGGAGGCAGCCTCGCCGCCGCTACGCGACTGCTCGCCGAGGCGTGCCGCGTGGGTCTCGGGGACCGGCGCGCGTTGCTGCTCGATATCGTCGAGCGAGCGGCGCGGGAGGACGGCGGGGTGCCCTCTCTCGTGGCGGGGCTGCGTCAGATCGACCGCCTCGTCCGGGCGGGAGGCTCGCTCGACACCCGGGGCCTCGAGACCCTGCCCGAGCTGCGCGCCGTCGCCTACCGGCGCGTCTGCCTGGAGCTTCGGCAGCTCTCGAACCTGAATCCGACGGCGGCTGAGGAGGCGCTGGGCGCAGCGCTGACGCTACGCGAGCTGGTTCGTGAGTCCCCAGAGGTCTTCGCGCTCGCCCTCTTCGACGACGCGCTCGCCGCGATCACCGGGCGCGACCTCCCCGCGGTGCTCCGCGGCGGGGCGTGGGGCGTGCGCTTCTCGCTCGGGTCGGTGGACGAGCCGGAGCTCGCGGAGGCCCTCCGAGGGGCGGTCGACGGTGCGACCGACGCGCAGACGCGGGTGGCGTTCGTACGGGGGCTGCTCGTCGCGGCGAGGGACACAGCGTGGCGGCTGCCCGCGTTCATCGAGACGCTCGACGCGACCTTCGCGGAGTGGGACGGTGACACCTTCCTGCGCAGCCTGCCGGAGCTGCGCCTCGCGTTCGCGGAGCTGACCCCGCGCGAGATCGACCGCGTGGCGGAGGCGGTGGCGGCGCTCGGGCACGAGGACCTCGGTGGCCTCGTGATGATGGACGTGGCCGAAGGCGAGGTCGCCTTCAACACGCGGGTCGAGCAGGTCGCGACCGCCGCGCTGGAGGCGACATGAGCGACGAGCGGCGCGCGCGCTGGCGGCTCGTGCTGGGGCGCTACGCCAAGCGACACCTGCCTGACGATGTGCTCTCGGCCACCGACGCGCGCGCGGGGCGGGCCCTCGACTACCTCTACGGTCGCGAGGGAGCCGGGCGTGGAGAGCTGCAGGCGGTCGGCGCGGATGGACGAGGAGGGGGCCTCGAACCGAGCGCGCTGACGATTCCGAGGTGGATCGCGGAGGTGCGCGACCTGTTCCCGACCGACACCGTGCAACGCATCCAGCAGCACGCGCTCGAGCGGTACCGCCTCACCGGGTTGCTCGACGACCCCGAGACGTTGCGCGACGTGCGACCGAGCGTGGAGCTGCTCCAGACCCTCCTGGCCCTCAAGGATGACGCGAAGCCGGCGGTGCTGGCGCAGATCCGTCGCCTGGTCGATCGCGTCGTGGAGGAGCTCACCGAGCGGCTCTCTCGCGAGGTGCGCCAGGCGTTCTCGGGTCGGATCGACCGCTTCCGCAAGAGCCCTCTGAAGGTCGCCCAGAACTTCGACGCGCACCGCACCATCCGCGAGAACCTGAGGCGCTGGGATCCGGAGACGCAGCGGCTCCTGGTCGAGGCGCCCCGTTTCTTCGCCCGCGTGCGACGCGAGCTCCCCTGGCACGTGATCCTCTGCGTCGACCAGAGCGGGAGCATGGCGCCCTCCATCATCTACGCGGCGGTGATGGCGGGCATCTTCGCGAAGCTCCCGGCTCTGCGCGTGAAGCTCGTGCTCTTCGACACCTCCGTCGTGGATCTGAGCGAGCAAGTCGACGATCCGACGAGCGTCATCCTCGGCGTGCAGCTCGGCGGCGGGACCAACATCGGCCAGGCCCTTCGCTACTGCGAGACGCTGGTCGAGGACCCACGCCGCACCGTGCTGGTGCTCGTGAGCGACTTCGAGGAGGGCGGCTCGCCGCGGACCCTCCTGACGATCACGGCGCGCCTCGCGTCCGAAGGCGTCCGCCTCCTCGGCCTCGCGGCTCTGGATGAGGAGGGCACGCCGTTCTTCGATCACGGGATGGCGGAGCGGCTGGCCGCGGTGGGTATGGAGGTAGCGGCCATCACGCCACGACAGCTCGGACGGTGGCTGGCAGAGGTAGTGCGGTGAGCCTCAAACGCTCGCTCGAGGCGTACGACGAGGCCGCGCTCGCGACGCTCGCGAACAAGGGGCTCGTGCGCCGCGCGAAGAAGGACCTCGAGCGGGGAGTCGTCGAGGAGGTCTCGATCGTCGAGGAGGAGGCGCGCGTGGCGCTCGACGGGCAGACCGTCACCCTCGACGCGCGCGGGCCCAGCCACGCTCGCTGTAGCTGTCCGGCGGCGGGCAGCTGTCGTCACATCTTGGCGGCCGTGCTCTGTCTCCGAGAGCGCTTCGCGTCGGAGACCGGGGGGGAAGAGACCGCGGGTGAAGGTCAGCTCGCGCTCGAGTTGCTCGCCCACCCGCTCGAGGCCGTGGTGAAGTGGGCGGGCGTGCGTGCGATGAAGAGCGCGGCCAGGATGGCGCGCCTCGACGTCTCCGAGATCGAGGAAGGCGCGTCGGTTCACGTCACTTTTCGCGATGGTCGCGAGGTGCGGTTCCTGGAGGGCGCGGGCCTCGACGACGCCCTCTACAAAGGCGCGAGCAGCCGGCGCGTCGCGTCCGTGGCGAGCGCACTGCTGGCGCTCCGGGCGCGCCACGGTCTCGCGGTGCCGGGCGCGGACGGACCCGAGGCGCTGCCCATGGTTTCCGGCGCCTTGCGCAGCCGCGCGGAGTGCGTCGCGACGGCGCGAGAGCGCTGCGCGCGGCTGATGGAGCTCGGTCTCGGCCGCCGCTCCGATACGAGCACCGACGGGCTGATCACGCTGTCGCTCTCCTGCGTGGCCGCGAACCTGCCGCGCCTCGCCGGCGCGCTGCGCGAGTGCGCGCGTGAGCTGCACCGGCTCGGCGCGCGGCAGCCCGACGCAGATTCCGCGCGCGCGTTCGACCGGATCGCCGCAGCCGACGCGTTGGCCCGCGCCCTCGACGTAGACACGCCGAGGGCGGATCTGATCGGCGTGCATCGGTCCGAGTACCACCCCCTGGGAGACGTCGAGTTGATGGGCCTGGGCGCGTGGCGCTTCGCATCCAGCCGCGGATACCGCGGCGTCACCGTCGCGTTCTTCTGTCCCGGCGATGGACGCGTTCGCACCTGGAGCGATGCGAGGCCTCAGGGGGTCGATCCGGCCTTCGACCCCGACGCTCGCTACCGCGGCGCGGCCTTGTGGGCAGGGCTGGGCCCACCGGCTCAGGCGTGTCGTCAGCGCTTCTCTCTCCGTGATGCGCACGGCAATGAAGACGGCCGGCTCGGGGTCCGCGGCGGGACGGCGGCAGGCGCGGTGCGGGACAGCTCGCCGTTCGAGGTGGAGCTCGGCGATCGCGGTCACGGTTCCTGGGCGAGCCTGCGGTCGGCGGTCGCGAGGCACGTCCCGCTCGGCCTGCGTCGCGCGGCGGCCAACGACGCGCTCTACGTGTTGCGCGCCGTCGCGCTCGAGGCAGTGCGCTTCGACGAGATCCAGCAGGCGATGCTTGCAGACCTCGTCGACGCGGAGGGTGACGCCTTGACTCTGCACCTGAGCCACGACCCCACCCACGAGCGTGCCGTCCGCTGGCTGGCCAGCAAGGCGCTGTCGAGCTTCCAGGGCCGGATGAGCTGGCTCGCTCGGGTTCAGCCCTACGGTGGCGCGCTGCGGGCGACGCCACTGGCGGTCTGGCTCGAGGACGGTCCAGCGCGCCTGATCAACCTCCACCTCGACGAGACCCCGGCCGAGAAGCTTCAGCTGCCTGCATGGAGACTCTGGCGGCAGGCGAGCAAGGCGGGGACCCGGACGCGACGTCTGCTCGTCGACAGGGCCGAGCGCGATCTGTCGCCTCCCCCGGCGTGGTCGGACGAGACCGAGCGCGCGGTGGATTGGCTCGAAGACGAGACGCTGGCCGCCGCTGAATCAGGTGTGGCGACGCGGCGCGATCCGGGGCGGCTCGAGGCCTCGATCGGCGAGCTGCGGCGCCGTGGGCTGACGCGGCTCGCAGAGCAGGGCGAGCGCTGGCGGACGGGCCGGACCGCTCCGGAGCTTCTCGCCCTCCGCTGGTCCATTGTCGTATATCGCCAGGCTGCTCTGCGCGTGGCGCTCGCCGACTGATCCCGGAGACCGGTCGATCACCAGAGAATCGTCGTGCCCATGCCGGCCGTCGGGGGCTCGCTCGCGTCTGTCACGCCCGCGTTGAACTGCGCGTCGACCTGGACGTTGGGGGCGACCATCCACATGAGGCCGCCGCCGACCTGGATGGCGATGTCCGCTCGCTCGCTCGCGATGGCGTAGCCCTGCACGAACGCGCCGAGCACGTCGAGGAGCTGCCAGGTGAACTTCAGGCTGCCGCCGCCCTCGAAGTAGCGCACCGTCTCGCCGGTGGTCTCGTCGACGGTCACGCGCACGTGGGCCACGGCGTTCGGGGTGAGGGTGAGCGGGCCCCAGAAGCTCCAGTCGATGTTGAGGTCCGCGAACCAGCCCGCCTCGGCAGCTCCGAACCCGTCGGTGCCGAGGGGCAGGCTGACCTCCCACACCGAGCTGACGGCGAGTGTGTCGTGGAGCTGGCCGCCGATCTTGAAGCCGATGGAGGGATCGTCGACGCCGTAGCGGTCTCCGGTGTCCGGGAAGCGGCCGACCGCGTTCGGTCCGCGGACGCGCGCTTCGAGCCAGTGGAAGACGCCGAAGCGCATGGAGAGGAGGGGGAGCGACCCTTCCGGGGTGTCCCCGAACGCGGCGGAGACCCCCAGCTCGGTGCTGAGGCGACCTTGCGCGGCGATCCCGGTGGTGTTCGCGAACCCGGGCCGGTCGGAGGTGAAGGTCGCGGGGAGCTCTCCGCCCGAATCCTGCGCGCTGGCCCACGCTGGCAGGAGCGTGAGGCAAGTCGCGAAAACGCAGTGAAATCGCATGCGCATGGCTGGGGACACGCTACCACGGGCGCCAGGGAAGACTTCGGAAACGGGCGCGTATGCCTCCGACGTGAACCGCCACGGAGCAGCAGCCATGTCCTTCGACGACACCTTCATCGGCTACGCCACTCACCCCGAGGACGACCGGACCGCCCGCGCGAAGTTTCCGCGCCCGGAAGACCGCACCTCGGTGGAGACGTTCCGCGAGGACCGCCCGAAGAGCGACGTGCGCGCCGTCATGCGGCGCGAAGATACCGACCGCACCATGTTCACGCAGGACATGCTCGACGAGCTGCGCACGAAGCTGCGCGAAGCGGAGGCTCGCGAGGCCTCCGGCGTCCGGCCCACCCCGACGCCGCCCGCGCCGACGCTCCGCGCCGTGATCGCGCCGCCCGCCTACGACGCGCACGAGGTCGACCCGCTCGACGACCTCGAGCTGGACATCGAGATCGACGAGCCGAAGACCTTCGCGGAGCTCGAGCAGGTGCTGACCACGCTCCCCGAGCTCGAGGTCGCGCTCGCGCCGCAGTCGGACAGCAACTTCTACGCGGGCTTCGACGAGTCCCACCCGACCGGCCTGTTCTTCGCCACCTACGGCACCATGGAGGTCGGCGAGCCCGTCTATCTGGACGTTTACATGCCGGCCGGGTACCGCTTCCGCACGCCCGCGGTGGTCGAGTGGGTGCGCCCGCCCGAGGCGGCCGAGCCGGGCCTGCCGGCCGGGATCGGCTTCCAGCTCTGCGGCCTCGACACGCGCATGCGTCGCCTCATCCGCACGTTCGCGCGGCACCGCAAGCCGATGTTCTACGTCGGTTGAAGCGCGCCATCCTCTGAAGCTGGCGCGCCAAGTGCATCGGGCTGCGCGCCATGACTTCTTTGGCACGAATGGGCACGCTCTCCCTCTTGCTCGTCTCCGGCTGTAGCGGCTCGCACGCTCGCGGCGAAGGCGACGCGGAGGTCCGCCCGACGCGCGACGCCAGCGTCGCGGAGGACGCGAGTGTACGGACGGGCACCTGTCCGGCCTCCGTCCCCACGCCGGTCACGAGCGGAGTCGGACCCCGTCGCGGCGTGAGCGGCGAGGGGCCATGGCGCGGCTCGGTGGCGGGCGTCGACGCAGCGGGGCTCGATCTCGTCCTGGCCGGCGAGGAGGTGCGCTTCGCGTGGCGGGGCTCCACGCTGGATGGCATCACGGCCGGCGAGGACGCCGAGGTGCGGCGCGAAGGCGAGTGGCTCGTGCTCGAGACGGCGCGCGTGCAGCTCTGGGCGTTCCAGTACCACGCCTTCACTGGCAGTGACCTCGTGGGCTCCCCCCTCGCGTTCGAGGGTGGCCCGGCGATGCGGCTGGTCTCGGACTGCACTCGCAGCGACGGCAGCTCGGGGGGATGTGGGCAGCCGGCTTCGCTCATCACGCTCTACGCGCTCGAGCTCGAGGGGGACCCGCTGCGCGCGGACGAGAGCCGACGCAACGACGACCTCACGGTGTGGTTCGGCGGCGCGGCGCAGTATCCCGGCTACTCCAGCGAGTCCGAGCCGGGCATGTTCTGCGTCGTCGAGGCGGACTTCCAGGCCGCCATCACGGTGCGCGTGGACCGGGGTCGGCCCGACCGATGCGACGAGATCTTCGACGACTACACGGCGATGGTGGAGGACCACCGCGGCTGCGAGAGCGACTCCGACTGCCAGGCCGTCTTCGGCCACTGCGGCGTGGGCCTGGGCGGGTGCTACTACGCGCTGAACGTGGACCTCTCGAGCACCCTGGACACGCTCGCTGGAGAGTTCGACGCGCTCGGCTGCACGACCGCGGTCTGCGACTGCGCGCCGCCCCCGGAGAGCCTGTTCTGCGACGCCGGCCAGTGCGCCTTCGCGCCCTGAGCGGGTCGAACACCGATCCGGGCGTCGTGGCATGATCGCGCCGTGCGTCTCTTCGCGGTCGTTCTCTGTGTGATCGGCTGCGCCGCGCCGGCGCCCGCCTGCGACGGAGCGGCGTGCCGCCCCGATGGCTGCGCGTGCCTCTTCGACGCGGAGTGTGGCCGCGACTTCGAGTGCGAGGCGTGCGCGTGCGTGCCGCTCTGCGTCGATCGCGACGGGGACGGCTTCGTGGCCGGGGACGGCTGCTCGGTGGTGACCGACCGCGACTGCGACGACGACGACGCGGGGAGCTTCCCCGGCGCGACCGAGACGTGCGGCGACGGGATCGATCAGAACTGCAGGGCAGGCGCCGACGAGCGCGTGGTCTGCGGCGAGTGCGCGATGATGGGCCCGAGGGAGTGCGGGGTGCGCCGCTGCCGCGGCCTGCAGGACTGCGACGCGGCCGGCTTCTGGGGACCTTGCGTCCCGGTGGTCACTCCCACGCCCGAGATCTGCGGCAACGACGAAGACGACGACTGCAACGGCGTCATCGACGATTGCTGAGCTTCAGGGGCACTCGGCGCGGGTGCCGAGACCGGCGAGGTCGGCGGAGCTCACCCACGCCCGCCCCGTCCACTCGGTGGCGGGATCGAAGGGATCGCTCGGGTTGGTGTCGCCCATGGTGAGCCCGCACTGCCTCGTCAGGACGTGATCGAGCGAGGACGGGGACGTGCCCCACTCGGTGCCCGGGTCCTCACCGACGCGCCCGAAGCTGTCGATCGGCGTCGCGTCCCCGTCGCAGTGGAGCGCGAGCGCGTCGTCGCCGTTGTGGTTCAGCGAGCCCGTCGTCTGGTCGCAGGAGGTGGAGACGTCGATGGACGTGTTGCAGATCACGTGCAGCGCGCCGGGCGCGACCGTACCCGTGAGCGGGATGCTCAAGAAGGTGGTGGCGCCGTTCGTGTAGCGCTGGATCTGACAGCGTCCGAGGTCGAAGGGCATGCTCCCCAGGTTCTGGATCTCGAGCGCCTTGTTGTTGCCGCTCCCCTCGATGTACTCGGTGAAGAGCAGCTCGGGGGGCGCGAGCCCGGAGTCCGGGAGGCCCGTGTCGGGGAGGCCGGTGTCGGGCACGCCCGTGTCGGGCACGCCCGTGTCGTCGACGCCCGTGTCCCGCACGCCGGTGTCGCGTACGCCGGTGTCGACGATCTCCCCGCCGTCCATGCCCGCGTCCATGCCCCCGTCGACGCCGCCGTCGAGCAGGTCCGGCACGCAGCGGCCGTCCGAGCAGGTCTCTCCCGCGCCGCACATCACGCCCACGCACGAGCCGGTCAGCGCCACGTCGATCCGTCGCTGCAGGCCCGGGGTGAAGCCGGCGTTCACCCGCCGCTCGACGACGAGGGTGCCCGCCTTCAGCGCGGTCACGGTGATCGTCACGGCCTCCGACGTGGAGTCCTTGGGCAAGACGGTGAGGCTGTGGGGCCACGCGCCCTGGATCGAGAAGGTCTGGTCCAGCATCGACCCGGACTCGCCCGCGACCTGAAAGCGCAGCGCGTCCACGTCGTCCGGCACGACCAGATCCGGGGAGGTGACCTCCACGAGGAGGCTGGTCTCGTCGGCGCAGCCAGCGAGCGCGCCGACCGTGAGCAAAGCGAGGAGGGAGGTACGCATGCGCGCCCATGCTGGCACAGGTGTGCGCGGATCGCAGCGCCTCGGGATCGGTCCCGGTGGCGCGCGTGGCTCGCCGGTCACGGAGCGCGATGCACCCTTCAGATCTGCCGGCGCGCGTCGTTTCGGCTCCCCCGTGACCCCTCTCGCAGAGCTGGCCGAGTTCCTGGAGCTCGCGCCGTCCTTGGCCGTCCCCTCGGCCTACCGGAGCGAATCGCGTCTGCCCGGGGCGATGGACGCGTGGCGCTCGGGCCTCGCCGACGAGCTCGCCGTGATCCAGTCCGTGCTGTTCACGCCGCGGCCGGGCGCCTCGGTGCGCGATCCGATCTTCTCGATGATGGCGGTGAACGCGGCGCAGCGGCGCATCCACGACGACGTGGCCATGTACACCGAGCGCTTCGACCAGGAGCCGCTCGGTCGTCGCCTGCGCTTTCTCGCGCGCTCCGAGCTCGCCTCGAGGGCGGCGCGCTATCTCGTGGACGCGACCCTCGTCGCGTGAGCCGGAGCCTGATCTCGGCTTAACTCTGCGGCGCTGGCGTGGTCTCCATCATCGGGGCTCGGTAGACGATCCCCATGGCGAATCGACACCTGGCGTGGGCGCTCCTCCTGGTCGCGACCGGTCTGGTCGCCTGCGAAGGCGGGGCGCTGGAGGACGCCGGGCCCGTCGCCGACGACGGCGGCCGAGGGCCCGTCGACCCGCCCGACGCGGGGCCGCGGCCGGACGACGCCAGCGCGCGAGACGCCGCGTCGCCCGCGCCGGACGCCTCGCGACCCGACGCGGGGCCGGCCGACGCCGGGGTCGACGCGCCGCCGCTCTTCTCCGACGGCTTCGAGTCCGGCGACCTCGGCCATTCGGAGAACGGCGTCGAGTGGTGCTGCAACAGCGTGGGCGTCAGCGACGAGCGCGCCCGGAGCGGTCGCTACAGCTTGCGTTTCTCGTTCGGCCCGGACGGTCCCGGCGAGGACAGCTGGGCCGAGCAGCGCGTCGCGCTGGGGCGCCCGATGACGGACATCTGGGTCTCGTACGCCCTCTACGTGCCCGCGAACTACGCCCACCGAGACGACAGCCCGAGCAACAACAAGTTCTTCGCGCTCTACCACACGCCCTACTCCCGGTCGGGCTTCTCGATGAACTTCACGCTGTGGTCGCAGGGCGGTGGTCCCTCGGAGCTGGCCACCACGTACGCCTATGAGCGCGTGTGGGGCGGGCACGTCGCGGCGCGTGCGGACTTCATGAGCGGGACCGACCCGGGCTGGAAGCAGATCACGATGCACATCGCCGCGGAGTCGGGGCCGGAGGGCCGGGACGGCGTGATCCAGCTCTGGCGGGACGGCGAGTCGATGATCGACATTCGCGACGCGCGTTCGTGGGGCGGCGAGGGCACGAACTTCTTCGACGAGGCCTACATCCTGGGTTGGTCCAACAGCGGCTTCACCGAGCACACGGTGCTCTTCGTGGACGACGTACGAATCTCGGAGACGCCGCTCACGCCCTGAGCGTCACCCCTCGAGACGGACGTCCGAGGTCGCGGCGCAGCGCGCCACGTATCGTGCTGTCGCGATCTGACGCGCCCGTGACGGCCGTGCCGTTCATCGCGCCGTCGCGCAGGCCGAGGCCCTGCGCGCGGAGGTTGGCGCGGCTCTTGTTCCGGATCTCCTCGAGAAGGAGACCGACAGGATGACTGGAACCATGAATCGAAGCGTCGCACGCGCGCTGAGCGCAGTGCTCGTCGCGTTCGGGATGACGCTGGCCGGGCCCGCGCTGGCGCAGGAGCGCGCACACGAGCCGCTCTACGTGACGGTGGATATGGGCGTGAGCGGCGCGGTCGCCGATCCGGTGGAGGACCAGTTCGAGATCGGTGGAGCCGGCGCCGTCGGCATGTACTACGCGCTGATCCCGGAGCTCGCGCTGGGCGGAGAGGTGCTCGGCGGCGCGCTCGCGGAGGGCCACCGCGTCCCGCAGGATCCCGTCGACCGGGGCGTCGCCGACTTCGGGCTGATGAGCGCGTCGCTGCGCATCTACCCGTTCGCGTCGCTCATGGCCGCGCACACGGACCACCGCTCGGCCGGCTTCTACCTGCAGGCGTCGCCTGGCGTGGCGCTCTTCGATGGCGAGGTGGTGCCGGGCTACGCGGCCGCCGCGGGGTACGACATCCCGCTCGGCCCGATCACGATCGGTCCGAAGTTCCGCTTCATGCACTTCATCGAGACGCACGGGCGCTTCGGCGACTCCGACCCGCTCATGGTCATGGGCGCGGTCGAGGTGGCGTTCCTCGACGCGCGCGAGCCGGTCGCCGAGCCGGAGCCCTTCGACGCGGCCAACGCGCCGCCCGCGGAGCTGGACCTCGTGCCCGTCGCGGTGAGCGCGGAGCCGCTGCCTTCGATCGAGATGGGCCCCAACCCGGCGCTGCGCGTCGACCAGCGCGCGTACTTCGACTTCGACGAGGTGACCCTGCGCCCCGAGGCGGAGCAGGAGCTCGACCTCGTCGCGATGCACTACGGCAAGTTCGGTGACCGCTACGAGCGCCTGATCGTCGAGGGGCACGCGGACGACCGCGGTCACCACGGCTACAACGAGCCGCTCAGCGCCGCCCGCGCGCTCGCGGTGGTGCGCTACCTCGTCGGCGCCGGGGTGCCGCTCGAGGCGATGGAGGTGCGCGCGTTCGGCGAGTCGGACCCGCTCACGACGGCGCAGGACACGCCGCTCGCCCATCAGATCAACCGCCGCGTGCAGGTCGAGGTGGTCTGGAACGACGCGCTCCGGCCGCCGGGCGAGATGCCCGAGCCCGACCCGACCTTGCCGGCGCGAATCGACCCGGCCGACGACGAAGATGACCGCCCCGGGCGCGCCGAGCGCCTCCTCGAGGAGCAGCGCCGCGCGCTCGCAGAGGTGATCGGACAGGACGTCCATATCGCGATCCGGGACGTGGGCGAGGCGCGTGGCCTGCGGCGCGTCGAGATCCAGACGGCGAGCGACTCGGTCGCGCGGCGCTGAAGAGCGTCAGAGCGCGCGCGCGTACTCGATGGTGTCGCCGACGGAAGTGGAGATCCGGAGCGTCTCGCCTTCGACCACCCAGTCGCCGTCGAGCTCCTCGTCCCAGAGATCGCCCTCGCTCGCCACCACCTCGGTCGGCGCCTCGTCGAGCGACGGGTCGTCGCAGCCGAAGGTCTCGCTCGAGATGGACGACCACGCGACGTCGATCGCGTCCGCGGAGAGCGACCAGCGACCTTGCAGCCGATAGTCCGCGGTGCAGCCCGACACGTCGTCGGTCCCGGTGAAGTAGCCGACCATGGTGCCGTCCTGGTTCAGCCAGAACATCTCGTCCAGCGCGACGTCGCGGCCGTCGGCGAACGCGAGGTCGTCGACGAGGGTCTGGCCCGTCCAGCGCCCGACGAAGTCGTTCTCCACGCGGGTGTAGGCGAGGGTGCCGTTGGCGGCCGCGATGCGGAGGTTCGAGCCGGTCACGGTCCAGAAGCCGCCGAGCTCGTCGTTCCAGAGCTCGCCCTCCTCCGCGGTCACGTCCGCGTCGGGCGCGTCGAGGGTCTCGTCGGTGCAGCCCGTGAGGCCGCTGCGGATCGAGGTCCAGGAGACGTCGATCGCGTCGTCTTCGGGCGTGCCCCAGACGCCGCGCAGGCGGTAGGTCACCACGCAGCGCGTGACCGGGTCCCAGCCCGCGAAGTCGCCCCGCATCGTGCCGTCGGCGGACAGCTCGAAGACCTCGTCCAGCCGGACGTCGCGGCCGTCGGCGAACCCGAAGTCGTCGACCAGCGACTGGCCCGCCCAGCGACCGACGAACGGGTCTTCGGTGGGGCCGCCGTCTCCGGTCGGTTCACATCCCGCGAGCGGGGCGCCGAGCGCGAGGCAGGTGATCAGGAGTCCGGGAGCCGAGAGGACAACACGTGAACGGGTCATGTCGAACACTCCATCGCAAGTGGTTGCGGAGGTTCTGACCCTGGGTCGCGTGGGCGGCGCGTTAATCGAGGCGCTTTAATCCGTCGCGCACCGCCGTCACCCAGTCCACCCCCACCGGGAGCCGTCCCTGGGCGTGCTGAGGCCGGCCGCCGCCGCGCCCGCCGGCCGCCTTCGCGACCTCTCGCAGGAGATCTCCGCAGGCGACCTCGCCCTCGGGGCCGCGGGTGATCAGGACGTCGGTGCCGTCCTCGCGCGCCGCCGCGAGCGCCACGAGCCGCGAGCCGGTGGCGAGGCGCTCGGCGACGGCCTTCATCAGCGGCACGTCCGCGTCGATCATCGCGACGACGTCACCGTCCTTCTCCAGGCTCGCCGCGAGCGCGCCCGCGAGCTGCCCGCGGAGGGCGCCCGCCTCGCGCCGCGCGTCGTCGAGCTTGCCCTTCAGACCGCGCGCGATGGCCTCGACCTCGGGCGGGGCGCAGGTCAGCTCGGTCGCGGCGTCGCGGAGCAGCTTGGATTGCTCCATGAGCGCGCGCCTCGCCCTCGGGCCGGCGCTGAAGGTGATGCGGGTGCCGCCCTTGTAGCGCTCGACCGCCTCGATCCAGACGAGCTCGATCTGCGCCGTGTGCGTCACGTGGGTGCCGCCGCAGGGCGTGACGTCGAAGCCCGCGATGTCGACCACGCGCACGCGATCGGTGTCGGGCGGCGGCTTGCGGAGGCTCAGGCGCTGGAGCTCGGCGTCGTCGGGGAAGAGCTGCCGCACCGGGCGATCCTCGTCGATGAGCGCGTTGACCCGGTCCTCCACCGGCTTCAGCTGGGCCAGGCTCAGGTCGCTCAGGTCCACGTCGATGGTGCACGCGGTCGCCCCGAGCCGGCTCGAGACCGTCACCGCGCCGAGCTCGTCCAGGAGCGCCCGGCTCAGCGCGTGCTGCCCGGTGTGGAGCGCCATGTTCTCGCGCCGCCGCGCGCCGTCGACCTGCCCGCGCACGGTCGCGCCGACCTCGAGCGGCTCCTTCACCAGGTGATGCACGCGGCCCTCGCCGTCCACCTGGACGTCGTCGACCGCGACGCCGCCGAGCGTGCCGCGATCGCCGAGCTGGCCTCCCGACTCCGGGTAGAAGACGGTGCGGTCGAGGACGACGCTGGGCGCGCCCTCCCACGCGCTCACCTCGAGGACCGTCGACTCCAGCTCGAGCGCGAGCGGATCGTCGTAGTGCAGCCGCTCGGTTTTCCCGGGGCCTGTCTTCATCGACCCTTCCGGCGGGAGCGCACCAGATCGAGGAGCGGCGCGATCCCTTCTTTCTTCTCCAGGGTGATCCACGCGCGGCCGCTCGCCTCGGCGGCCTGAGTGAGGCTGCGCCCGTACGGCAGCTCGCGTCCCCAGACCACGCACGCGGTGGTGGAGGGGAGGGCGGTCAGCTTCTGCATGAGCGCGCGCTGCGGGATGGCGGGGATGTCGGACGCGTCGACGATGACGATGGGCGGCGGGGTGCCCTCGAGGCCGTCCGCGAGCTCGAGCTCGGTCGAGACCACCCACGGCGCGACCCGCCCGGTGCCGAAGGCGACGTTGATGCGCTGCGCGAAGCCGAGCGAGGCGGCGACGACCATCACGCTGACGACCTCGTGCGCGGTGGTGAACGACGACGTCGAGTCCTCGCGGCGGGTCTCCGCGGCCAGCTCGTCCAGCGGCATCTCGAGGGTGCTCGGATCGGGGCAGAGGCGCGCCACGATGTGCGCGATGATGTCTTCGGCCCGGCTCGCGTCGAGGCGCCGGGTGAGGACCGCGCGCAGGGGCCCGCGCACCAGGGTCAGCACGTCGTCGCGTGTCTGGGGCACGGTCGAGCCCGACGCGCCGAGCGCCTCGAAGAGCACCGTCGAGGCCGCGTGCACCTCCATCGCCTCTTCCAGCGACCGGCGGAGGACGCGCGTGGGTACTTCTTCTTCGATCACGGCGGCCGATGTTAGCAGCCTTGCGGGCGTTCGCGGGCGTTCGCGGTGGCGCCCCTCCGAGCTGGACCTACACCACTCTCGGGATGGGGAACCAACGCACACATCGCGCTCGCACCGTGCTCTTGACCGGGGCGACGGGATTCATCGGCCAGCACCTCTGGCCCGCGCTCGAGGCGGCCGGGCACCGCGTGATCGGCACCTCGCGATCCGCGGATCGCGCCAGAGAGGGCCAGCCCGCGCGGGAGTGGCGCTCGCTCGACGTGGAGGACCCGTCCACCATGGCCGCCGCGCTCGAGGGCTGCGACGTGGTCGTCTACCTCGTGCACGGCCTGAGGCAGGGCGACGACTACCCGGAGCGGGAGCGCGAGGCGGCCTTCGCCTTCCGGGACGCGGCCGCGGAGGCCGGGGTGAAGCGCGTGGTGTACCTCGGCGGCGTGGCCCCGGCGGGCGAGGCCTCGCGCCACCTGAAGAGCCGGCTGAGCACGGGCGCGGTCCTGCGCGGAGGTGCGGTCCCGTGCACGGAGCTGCGCGCGGCGATGATCATCGGGCAGGGCAGCGCGAGCTGGAGCATCACGCGCGATCTCGCGCGTCGGCTCCCCGCGATGTTGCTCCCGTCCTGGCTCCGCAACCGCAGCCACCCCGTCGACGTCACCGACGTGGTCGCCGCGCTCCGCTGGGCGGTCGAGCAGCCGGACGACGTCCCGAGCGAGTGGCTCGACGTGCCGGGGCCGCGGTGCCTCACCCACGAAGAGGTGCTGCGGATCGCCGCCGACGAGTTCGGGCGACACCCGCCCATGCTCAGCGTGCCGCTGCTGAGCCCGCGCCTGTCGAGCTACTGGATCGCGCTCGTGACCCGAGAGCGGCTGTCGATGGCGAAGGAGCTCGTCGAGGGGCTGCGCTGGGATCTGCTCCCCGCGGGCGAGAGCGTGTGGGAGCGCTGCGGCCACGTGCCGCTGCCGCTGGAGGACTCGGTGAAGCGCGCCATCGCCGACGAGCTCGAGGGCACGATCCCGTCTCCCGCGACCCTGGCGCGGCTGAAGGCGATCGGGCGCAGAGAGGCGAAGGCCGAGGCGGCGTGACCGAAGTTCGGACCTGGCGGAGGCGCGCCATCTTCGCGGTGGTGCTCTCGGTGCTGGCGCTCGGGATGGCGCTGCGGGTGCGCAGCGAGCTGAGCGTGTGGGTGTTGACCGGGCTCGCCGGCGCGTTGGCGATCGTGACCGCGCTGTGGGCCCTGGGCGGCGACCTCCCCTCGCGCCTCCGCATCAACCTCCACACCACGGTGGTCGGCGGGATCGGAGCGCTGGTCCTCGCCGGGCTGACCTGGCTGATCTACCCGCTCGTCGCGGACGCGGCGCCAGGCATCGTGCCGACCGTGCGCGACCTCTACGCCAGCCTCGACGACCCCCCGGGGCGGGTCTGGGCGCTGCCGATCCTCGTCACCGTCGTCACCGCGGAGGAGCTGATCTTTCGCGAGGTGGCGCTGACACGCCTCGTCGACCGCATGCCGCCGCTGCGGGCGGGCGCGGCGGCGGTCCTGCTCTACGCGATCCCCCAGATGATCGGCGGCAGCTGGCTGCTGGTGCTCCTCGCCGTGGGCTGCGGCGCGGTCTGGACCGCGATGCGCATCGGGACCCGCAGCCTCTGGGCGCCGTGGCTCTGCCACCTCGGCTGGGACCTGCTGGTGTTCATCGTCCACCCGCTCGAGACGCCCTGAAGGGGGTACATCCGGGGGCCGGGTCGTACTACACCCCGTGCAGGTGGCCCCCGTGCAGCAGTCCTCCGCTCCGTCCTACGCCGCTGGCGTGGTCGTCGGGTCGCGCTTTCGCCTCGAGCGCAAGCTCGGAGAGGGCGGTATGGGCGAGGTGTTCGAGGCCGTCGATCTCCAGACCGACGCCCGCATCGCCCTGAAGCTCATGCGCCGGGAGCTGGCCGACGACGACCGCGCGGTGGAGCGCTTCCGGCGCGAGGGCGCCGCGCTCGCGGTGGTGCAGCACCCGGCCATCGTGCAGATCCGCGAGGTCGGGGAGCTCGACGATGGGACGCTCTACCTCGCGATGGAGCTGCTCGAGGGCGAGAACCTCTCGGTGCGGCTCGGGCGGGTCGGGCCGATGCCGCCGGCGCAGCTGCTCTCGATCGTGCGCAGCCTCTGCGACGGGCTCTCGGCGGCGCACGCAGCGGGCATCGTTCACCGCGACATCAAGCCCTCCAACATCCACCTGACGGACGGGGACGGGCCGGATCAGGACGGTCCCGGCGCACAGGTGAAGCTCGTCGACTTCGGGGTCGCGCGCGTGCGCGGCTTCTCCAAGATGACCAGCAGCGGGCTGGCGGTCGGGACGGTGCGCTACATGGCGCCCGAGCAGCTGAGCGGCGCCGCGGTCGACGAGCGGGCCGACCTCTACGCGCTCGGGGTCGTGCTCTACGAGGCGCTGAGCGGCGAGCACCCCTTCGAGCGCACGAGCGGCGAAGATCCGATCGGCGCGGTGCTCGTCGGCCGGGCGACCCCGCTGTCGAGCCTGCGCCCGGACCTCTCGCCCGCGATCACCCGCGTGGTGCACAAGGCGATGGCGCGGCTCGCGACGGAGCGCTTCGCGTCGGCCCGCGCGCTCGCGGACGCGTTCGGGGCCGCCGTGCACGCGCCGCCGGGGTCCGCGCCGGAGCTCACCGCGCAGAGCCCTGCGCGCCCCGCCCCGATGGATCCCGCGCTGGCCGAGACCGCGCTCGCCCGCCCCGCGCCGAGCTCGGCGCCGTCGGAGATCCCCAGCCAGTCGCAGGTGCGCCCCAAGCGCTCGACGGCGAAGAAGAAGAGGCGCCCACCCGTCTACCTGCTCCTCCCGCTCCTCGTCGGGGCCTGCCTCGTGCCCACCTTCGGCATCGCCGGCTTCGTCGGCTGCGGGAGCTGGATGACGGACCTGCAGGTGCGGATCGCGATGCAGAACGTCCGGTCCACCATCGACGAGGATCCCGTCGCCTTCGCCCCCTACGCGGCCAGCCTCGGCCGCCTCGAGGCGCTGCACGAGCAGGATCGGGTCAACCTCTTCGCCGCCGCCGCGTTCAACAAGCGCGTGCAGGACGCGCTGCAGCGCGACGGGCGGGTGAGCCGGGACGAGCTGCCGCGAATCATCGGCGTCGTCGACGACATCGTGGCCCGCGGCGGCGAATACGACATCGACACCTACACGAAGATGGCCGAGCCGAACTGAGCCTCGCTCCCGGGTGAGGTGCGCACGTCGCGTGCGGTCGCCTTTTGCCGCAGCGAGCGCCACGGTCTCCGCAAACCGTGTGGTGCGACGCAACGCCCCAACCGCTATCGCTCTCGCGACATCCCGCCCTATTCTCGTAGGGCTGAAGACCTGTGGCACGGCCTTCGCTCTGTCCTCCGACATCCAGAGGAGGAGAGCCGTGAACGAAGCCAACGAAAAGAGCCTGCCCGAGAGCATCCGCCCCGAGACCCTGCCGGTCGAGCGCGCGGACCTCGAGACCCGCCTCGCGCTCCTGGGCGCGACCAACCCCGGGCTGAAGCCCCCGAAGATGCCGGAGGTGAAGACGCCGCGCCGCCGCCCGAAGTCGCCCTACGGGAGCTACGTCATGCTCGGCGCGCTCGCGTTCCTGGTGGGCATCCTCGGCACCATCACCGCGCTCGAGTACAGCACCCCGCGCGTCGCCGACGCGTCGACGCCCATCGCGGACGTCTCCGCCCTGGAGGCCGACATCGCGGAGGAGCGCGAGCTGGTCGCCGCCGGCGCGATGGCGGGCGCGATGGGGCAGGTGGTTCAGCTCGAGCCGATCGACATCGTGGTCGACACCCGCGACTGGGCCGCTCCGTCCAGCACGGACGCGACCCTCGCCGAGACCATCCCCACGCCGCCCGTTCGCCGCGCCGTCCGCCGCCCGGTCGTGCAGACCGAGCCCGTGATCCTCGCGACCTCTGCGCCCGCGGCCGAGGAGCTCCCGGCGCTGAGCGAGGCGCCCGCGTCCGACGACCTCATCGCGTCGCTCGCCGAGCCCGCCCCGCACGAGCTGCTCGACTCGCCGGTCGAGGCCGACGCGCTGGCGGCGCGTTGATGCGTCACCTCCAGCCAAGCGCGCCACGACGCGTCCCCGCCCCGGGCTGGGACGCGTCGCGCTGCGTCGACCGCGGCGTGCCGCCACGGACAGGAGGGTGTCCGAGGGTGCGGGTAGCGCCGCAGACGAGCGCGCACACCTCTTGCTGTCAGAGGGCGAGGACTCCCATGATTCATCGCATCCTGATCATCACCATCGACGAGGCGCTGGCCGACGCGCTGCACGCCGCCCTCGCCCACTGGGGTTACGACTGCGTGACCTGCCGCGACGCCTCCGATGCGCTGCGCGAGGCCGGGGAGCAGGCGCCACGCGGGGTCATCGTCGACACCGAGATGCCGCACGTCGACGCCCTCGACGTGGTGACCGCGCTGAGGCAGCACGGGCCCACCGCGAACACGGCCGCCATCGCCATCCTGCCGAGCCTCGCCGAGGACGTGCTGGAGCTGGCGACGGGGCGGGGCTGCGACCGTGGGATCGCGCGGCCGATCGATCCGGACTGGATCGCGGCCGAGATCGACCGGGTCGCGCAGCTGCGGCTCACCGCGGCGGCGTGACGTGCCCGGCAGCGCCACCTCGAGCGCGCTACAACGGCCCGCATGCACCGCTGGCCCGCTCTCGCCCTGTTCTTGCTCTTTGCGTGCGGCCCGGCCGACGACGACTACGAGTCCCGCGCCCGCGCGGTGCTCGAGCGCGACGGCTACTCCGACGTCGCCCTGACCCGCCCCGCCGACGTGCCCGATGGTGAGTACGACTTCACCGGCACCCGCGAGGGGCGCCGCTGCGAGGGCACGGTGCAGGTCCGCGTCTCGGGCGGGACCACGACCTCGATGATCAGCGAGGAGTGCGCGGAGTGAGACCGACGCTTTTTTGACCGGGCCGGGCTCGCCGGGCGATGTGGGAGACATGTCTCGACGTGCCCTCGGCGTGCCCGCGTGCCTCGCGCTGCTGCTCCTGAGCGGCGGCCTGACGAGCCGCGCCGCCAGCGCGCAGGAGGACCAGGCGGCGGGGCACGCGCGCGGGCTGGCGCAGACCGAGGAGGGGCTCGCCTACACGATCGCGCCGGGGGACACCCTCAGCGAGATCGCGGTCCGCTTCGACGTCAGCCTCGAGGATCTCCTGCGCTGGAACCCCGGCCTCTCCGCGGACCGCATCCGGGACGGCCAGCGGATCCGGATCCTCAACGGCCTGCGTCGGGTGGTGCACACGGTCGCGCGCGGGGAGAGCCTCTCGCACATCGCCGCGCGCTACGAGGTGCAGGTCGCGGAGATCCTGGACTGGAACCGCCGGCTCCGACGCGACCACGTCCGCGTGGGCCGGGAGCTGGTGATCTTCACCCCCGTCCCCGAGAGCCGCAGCCGCTCGATCGGGCTCCCCCACGACGGGCGGCTCGTGCAGGCGAGCCAGCTCCCGCGGCGGCATCCGTCGTTCTACGTGCGCCGCCCGGGGCGCGCGTGGGCCACCGACGAGACCGTGCGATGGATCGTCGAGGGCTACGAGGCGCTCCGTCGGGCCGACCCGAGCACCCCCGCCATCGAGGTCCACGACCTGTCTCTCCGGCAGGGTGGCCCCATGCACGGACACCGCAGCCACGAGTCCGGGCGCGACGCCGACATCGCCTACTTCCAGAGGGGCTGCGCCGACCCCTGCCGCTTCCGCCGCATCGGCCCCGAGCACCTCGACGTGGAGCGGCAGTGGCGGGTCTTCTCGCACTGGCTCGAGAGCGGGCAGGTCGAGGCGATCTTCATGGACATCCACCTCCAGCGCGTCCTCTACGAGCACGCCCGTGACCGCGGGGTGAGCCGCCACGACCTGAGCCGCTGGTTCCAGTACCCCCGCGACGTCGACGACCGCTACGGGGTGATCCGGCATCATCCGCGGCACGCCGACCACTTCCACGTCCGCTTCATCTGTCACGACACCGACGAGGAGTGCCGCTGACGTTTCTCCTGGATCGCCGGCGGGCCCGGGCTACGGTCTCCGTCCCCGCCGATGACCCGCTTCGTCCAAGGCACCGTCCTCAAGAGCCCGGTCTCGAAACGCCGCTACGAGCTGTCCCACGTCATCGGGCACGGCGGCTACGGCAAGGCCTTCGAGGCCCTCGACATCAAGGCCAAGAAGCGCGTGTGCCTGAAGTACACGCTCGACCAGACGAGCTGGCACCGCGAGAGCTACTTCGGCGAGCTGCTCAAGGGGAACAAGCGGGTCATCCAGATCTACGACTCGTTCCCCCTGATGCCGACCCGGCCGGCCCGGATCCGCTACTGCCTGGTGCTCGAGCTGGCCGAGCACGGCGCGGTGGCCGACTACCTCACCCGAACCCAGAAGCCCTGGCCCGAGGCGCGCGCCCGGCGCGAGATCATCGCGCTGCTGAAGCTCCTCGATCAGCTCCACGGCGGCAGCGCCACCCACCGCGACATCACCCCGTTCAACATCTTCGTCTGTCGGAGCGGCACGCTGAAGCTCGGCGACTTCGGCATCGCGCGCCACGAGCTCGCCGGCCGCTCGACCCGGCCCGAGGCGTTCAACCCCGACTACGTCACCAGGGGCTTCATCGACGCCGAGCACCGCGCGTGGACCGCGGTCGACGACGTCTTCCAGATGGGCCAGCTCCTGGCCATGCTGCTCGCGGGCGAGTCCAAGGCGACCTTCAAGGTCCGCGAGATCCGCAATCTGGATTGCGGGCCCGAGCTGAAGAACGTATTGCGGCGCGCGATCGGCCCGCGCGGCAAGCGCTACCGCGACGCCTGGGAGATGCTCCAGGCCCTGCGCGGCGAGTCCGAGACCAAGCCGAGCCCGCTCCAGAGCCTGCGCAACAAGACCCTCGTCTTCGGCGGCGCCCTCGAGCTCGAGCGCTTCGACGCGGAGCTGCTCGCGATCGAGGCTGGCGCCCAGATCGCCAACCGCGTCACCAAGGACGTCGACGTGGTCGTCGTCGGCCGAGCCCGCAAGCAGAAGCGCGGCGGCTCCCGCCCCGCCAAGCTCGTGACCGCCGAGCGTCTCATCAAGCAGGGCCACCGCCTCCACATCATCGGCGAGTCCGAGTTTCGCCGCCTCGTCCGCGAGGACTGAGCGGTCGGTCCCTCGCTCATTCCGCGGGCGCCGCCGCGAGCGCGTCGAGGTGCCGGCACGCTCCCTCGGCGGTGGCCTCGATGTGGGCAGGCGAGGCGGCGGCCCGGATGAGCACGAACATGCCCAGCACCGACGCGCTCAGGTAGCTGGCCTCGATGTCGACCTCGACACCACCGCGCAGCTCGCCTCGGCGCCTCGCGTTCTCGAGCGCACCCGCGATCGCGCCGCGAATTCGCTCCAAGTACTTCGGCACGAACACGCGCTCGCTCGGCGCAGCGGTGCCGCCGAGCTCAACCGCAGTATTGCAAAGCAAGCAGCCTGTTCCCCGAGCGGGTCCGGCCGCCGCGGCGGCGAGCCGCCGGAAGAGCGCACGCACCTCCTCCAGCCCCGAGCCCTCGGCTTCGAGCGGTCCGAAGTGCCCGGTCAGCACCGAGGTCTCGTACGCCCCGACCACCGCGTCGAAGAGCCCCTGCTTGCTGCCGAACTCGGCATACATGCTGTTTCGGTTCACGCCGAGGTGCTCGACGAGCATCGCCGTCGAGGTGCCCGCGAATCCGTGCGCCCGAAAGAGCGCCATGGCCGCGTCGATCAGCGAGGCGCGGTCGTAACTCTTCTTCCTACCCATTCTCTCCTCGCGCGGGTGCCGACGCACCTTGACACCGACGTGGCCCTCAAGTAACTAACCGATCGGTTAGAAATTGTGCCCTACCCGAAAGGACCGTGCCATGGCCGAGACCACGCTCGTAGTGACCGCCCGCCCCAACCCGGAGGCGATGGACTCCGTGAAGGCCTACCTCGGCGGTGTACAGCCCCTGCTCGTGGAGGCCGGTGGCCAGATCGTGAAGCGGCTCCAGGTGCAAGATGTCATGAGTGGTGACGCGCCCTACCGGATGGTGCTGGTGATGGACTTCGCGGACGACGGGGCGCTGAAGGCCATGCTGCGCTCCGACGCCTATCAGGCCCTCGTCCCCCACCGCGACCGGGGCTTCGCGTCGATGGACATCTGCTTGGCGTCCGGCATGTGAACGCCTCGCCGCCCTCGGGCCCCCCCGAGGGCGAAGCGGACTACGAGCAGCTCTACGAGGCGAGCCACGACCTCGGCGAGCTCCCCTGGCGCGCCGGCTACATCATGGGCTGGGCCAACGCGCCATACCCGGAGAACACCGAGTTCCTGATCGACGACTTCATGGTGAGCAGCACGCGACCGTTCTGACGCGGTATCCTCCCGAGGTGTCCCAGCCGAGCGCCTCCAGCGCCATCCTGCGAATCCTCATCCGCTCGACGGGGTTCTCGGTCGAGGAGATCGCGCGCGCGGCGGGGCTCTCGATGGACAGCCTCGCGGGGGGCGCGGTGTCCTATGGCGACGGGATGCGGGTGTGGCAGGCCATCGCCGAGCTCGCGGAGGACCCGATCCTCGGGCACCACATCGGCGCGGGGCTACGCCTGCATCACGTCGGCGTCTTCGGGCCGCTCGTCGCGCACTCCGAGCACGTGCGCGCGGGGCTCCTCGCCACCTGTCGCGCGTTCGCGGTGGCGCTGCCCGAAGGCTGTCTGACCGTCGACGACGCGCCCGACGAGCTGGTCATCCGCTACGCGCGGCCGCCGCACCCGGTGCGTGTCCGCCACGGCGTCGAGTCGCTCTTCGCGACCCTGGTGAGCCTCGCCCGAGAGGGGTCGGGGCGGGACGTCTCGCCGGAGCGCGTGGAGCTCAGCTCGCCCCCGCCGCCTGACCCGCGCGTGTTCGAGGCCTTCTATCGCGCGCCCGTGCGATTCGGTACCGCCGTCGACCGGCTCGTGTTCCGGGGCGAGCAGCTCGACTTCCCGATGATCGGAGACGAGCCGGCGCTGCTGCGGGTGATCGAGGAGCGCGCGGCCGAGGTCCTCTCGCCGGGGGACCTGCGGGAGCGCGCCGTGCAGATCTGTCGGCGCCTGTTCGAGGCGCAGCGCGAGCCCACGCTCGCCCTCGCGGCGAAAGACCTCGGGATGAGCGCGCGCACCCTGCAGAGGAAGCTCGCCGCCACCTCGGTCTCCTTCCGCCAGATCCGCGACGCCGCGGCGCGATCCGTCGCCGAGCAGCTCCTGCGGGATCCGGAGCGCACGGTGGAGGAGATCGCCGAGCGCGTGGGCTACACGAGCCGCAGCGCGTTCGAGCGCGCCTTCACGCGGTGGACCGGGGTCACGCCCGCCCAGTGGCGTCGCGACCAGGAATGAGCGACCCGCCTCACGCAGAACGCGCCGCCGATCCCGCCGTTCGTGCCACATGGTGGAGTCGCGTCCCGCCGTGCTGCATTCCCCATACACAGCCTGCAAGGGAGCGAGACATGAACACGGACGATCGAAACGGCGTGCTCGGCGGTCGCGGCGACGCGTGGTGCTACGGAGCGCTGGTGAAGGGCAGGGTGGTCTACACCGAGGACCTCGACGTGGAGGCGCTCGGCCAGACGCTGCGACTCATCGGGCGTGAGATGGGGCTCCCGCTCGTCTGCGTCGTGCCCGCCGACGACGCCAGCGACGAAGCGGCCTGCGTGATCGGCACGCCCGTCGCCTTGGCCACCCTCGACGACGACGCCGGCAATCAGGTCACCCTCGACGTCTCCGCCGAGGCGCTGCGCGCGGGCGCACTCGAGACGCTGCCCGCCGCCGTCTGGGCGCGCCTCACCGCCGAGACCGGGCTCGAGCCGGAGGGCGAGGACACCCTCTACCTCGCGCCGGGCGGGTGGAGTCAGGCCCGCCTGGAGATCGGCGACCGCACCTTCGAGGCCTACTCCGAGAACGATCCGCCCGCCGAGCCCGTCGCGCTCGACATCGGCGTCCCGGCGCGACTCACGGTGAGCGCGGCCTGAGGAGCCGCATCCATCAGAAGCGCCAGCGGAGGCCGAGGCCGACTTCGCCGGGGCCACCGACCAGCTCTGGCACCGGCGAGGCGGCCGCCTGCGCGCCAGGATCGTTGGGGTGGTTCGCCGCGAGCCCGGCGACCATCAGCACCAGGCCCGACGCCTGGATGAGGAACACCCCGCCGCCCAGGCCCCACGCCTGCGAGGTGTCGACGAGGTTCGCGTGGATCAGCCCGCCCGCGAGCGGGATGAAGAAGAATACGTCGTTGGCGAGCACGCCGATGAACACGGAGGTGCCGATCCCGAGCCCCAGCGTGATGGCCCCGGCCACCGTGAGGCCCACGTCGATGTGCGTACCGACGATCGGCGCCGGTTCCGGCGCTGGCTCCGGCGCCTGCACGCCCGCCTGCACCGTCTCTCGCATGAACGCCTGCGTCGACGACTGCGGTGGAGGCCCCGCCGGGTCGGGTTCGACCGGGTCGGGGGCGGCCGGGTCGGGGACGGCAGCGCCTTGCTCGGGCGCGTCCTGGTCGGGGACGTCAGCGCCTTGCTCGGCCGCGTCCTGGTCGGTCGCTCGGTCCGCCGTGTCCTGGCCCATGGCGTCGTCCGCAGGGTCGCCGTCCGGAGAACACTCCTCGCCCTCGGGTCCGGGACAGGCGTCCTGCGCGGAGGCGAGCGGGGCGAGCCAGAGCGCGCCGGCCCAGAACGCGCCGGCCCAGAGCGTGATGAAGATGAACAGAGAGCGTGACAATCGAGCCCCTTCGTGAAGGAAGCGAGGTTGGCGCGGTTCTCTCTCGCTGTCAAGCCGTCGTGTGCATCTTGTTCGGCGCGCGGCGGGCCACGCGTCGTGCGCGTCTCTCAGCGCGCTCGCGCGACGACGGCGAGGGTGTCGCCGGCCGCGGTCAGCGCCGGGACGCGCTCGGCCATGAGGACGCCGTCGCGCCGTGCGCGCAGCGTGACGGGCTCGCGCGCGGGCTCCTCGGGGTGGTGAATCCGCCCCACGACCGCGCCGGCGTCGACCCGATCGCCGAGCTCGAACGCGGGCTCCCAGATCCCCGCGCACGGCGAGAGCGTGTAGTAGGTGCGGTCGGGGACCTCGAGGTAGCGGGTCTCGTCGCGGCCGGTCGGGACCCCGTCGGGCCGGCTCTCCGTCACGCCGAGGTGAGCGAGCACGTTCCAGATCCCGCGGCGAGCGATGCGCGCGGCCTGGGGGGTGACGCGGCCGCCGCCACGCAGCTCTGTGGTGAGAAAGGTCTTGCCCATGTCTTCGACGAGGGTGTCGAGCATGCCGACCGCGTCGAGCTCCTCGAGCACGAGCGCCCACGGCGCGCCGAAGGCCTGCAAGAGGGCCTCCGTCTTCGCGGCCGCCTTCGGGTCGGGCAACAGGTGCATCACGCCGCAGGGCAGGAAGTCGAGGGAGCGGCCGCCGGAGTGGAAGTCGACGACGGCGTCGACGCGCGGGAGGAGCTCGCTCGAGATGTAGTGCGCGAGCGCCGAGGTGGGTGTGCCCTTCGGGTCGCCGGGGAAGCTGCGGTTGAGATCGCGGTGGTCGACGGGAGAGATGCGGCAGCCGGCCTGCATCCCGGGCACGTTCATGGCCGGGACGACGAAGACCTGGCCGCGCATCGCGTCCGGCTCGAGCGCGCGCATGACCTCCCAGAGTGCGAGCGGGCCCTCGTACTCGTCGCCGTGCGCGCCGCCGGTCAGGAGCACGGTCGGGCCGTCGCCGTTCTTGATGGAGGCGATGGGCACCACGATCGCGCCCCACGCGGACGTGTTGGAGGGGTTGGGCACGAACAGGCGGCCGAGGTGCTTGCCCTCCGCGTCGAGGTCGAGATCGGTTCCGATGCGGCTCTTCTCTGACATGCCGCGAACCTACCAGACGCGCGTTTGGTATCCTCTCCGGCAACATGTCCGTGCCGGAGCAGCTCGTTCAGAACGTGGTCTTCGAGGTGTCGCAGCGCATGAGCGACCCGACCTACGCCCAGCTGGCGATCGGCAACTTCGCCGAATCGCACCCGGACGCGGGGCGGTACATCGCGCTGCAGCTCAGCCGGCAGGGGGGCGACGAGCTGGTGGTGACGGCGCTCTTCCACGCCGAGGTGATCCACCAGTGCTTCCGCCGCCACCTCGGGCGCGACGTCGACGCGGTCGGCTTCCCGCACCTCGACCGCGCCTCGCAGGGCGACATCGAGAAGCGCTGCGAGCGAGAGGAGCCAGCGCTGGCGAGCTACGTGGCGAGCAACGCCGACGACGCCAACATGCGGAAGCTCCTCGCGCTCGTGACGCTCGCGATGAACGACGCGGCCTGATACATCCCGCGCGTGAGCGCAGACCAAGAATCGGTGTTGGCGAAGATCGAGGCGGCGGACGCGGCGGCGCTGCCGTCGCTGGCGCAGGAGGCGGCGCAGGCTGGCCTGACCCTCGCGTGGGCGGAGGCCGCGGCGGACCGGCCCAGCGCCGAGGCGCTCTCGAGCTTCGCGGCGATCTGGCATCCCGCCGACGAGGCGCTGGCGTCCTCCTGGGCGCGCGCGGCGGAGGCGATGGAGGCGCCGCTCCCCGACGACGTCGCCGACGCGGCGAAGCGGCACACGCGCCGACAGCGGAAGCGAGACAAGGCCCGCCGCGCCCCCGCGGGCAGCCCGCTCGTGGACGCGTGGCTCGGCTCGCCGGTGTTGCTGCGCGTGCGCTGCGGGGCGTGCGGGCGCGACGCGTGCCACGAGGTCGGGACGGCGCTCTTCGATCCCTCGGAGGCGGTGACGGACGCGGCGACCCTCCACCTCGGTGTCTATGTTCCTTTCATTCTCGCGTGCCCGTTCTGCGACGCGGAGGACGACTACTCGCTGTCGATCCCGAGCGCGCAGGAGATCGCGACGCGCGCGGCGGCGGCGGCCCGGATGCGCCGGGACTTCCCGGTGCGGGTGGGCAAGGCGGGGCTCGCCGATGGGACCTCGATCCGCCGCCCGAGCGAGGGGCTGCGGATCCTCCGCGCGCGCGCGGAGGAGCAGGGCGGCGGCGAGCGTTGGCGCGCGCTTGGCAACTTCGCGCTGCGGGCGGGCCGCGCGGACGAGGCGCTCGAGGCGTTCGAGCGCGGCGCGGAGGATCCCGCCGAGCTCGCCTGCGCGCTGGCCGTGGCGGCGGAGGCGCTCGGTCGCGAGGATGGCGAGCCCGGCCCGCTGGTGGCGCGCGCCGTCTCCCGCGTCCCGCTCGCGGAGGAGAAGTGGCGGCCGCAGCTCTGCGCCGAGGTCGCCGAGGCGCTGCGCAAGCTGCTCCCCCGGACCGAGAAGCCGCTGCGGCTCCGCATGGTGGGCAGGCGCGGGGCGGCCACCGTCGACGTGCGCGCGATCAAGGACTGGGCGCGCCTCGGGGAGCTGCTCGCGATCTCCGTCGAGGCGTCCCTCACCTTCGACGACGCGCCGGCGGCCGAGCTGGATCGGGCGGCGGGCGTACTATGACGACATGCAACCCGAGCCCACCCGTCGCGTGAAGCCGCATCGCCTCCATCCGAAGCTCGAGCGGGGCGACCTGACCGAGGCGCGGGTGGACGCCATCGTCAACGCGGCCAATGAGCGCATGCTCGGGGGCGGAGGGGTCGACGGCGCGATTCACCGCGCGGCGGGGCCGAACCTGCTCGCCGCCTGCAAGGCCGTCCCCGAGGTCACGGCCGGGGTGCGCTGCCCGGTCGGGGAGGCGCGCCTGACGGAAGGCTTCGAGCTGCCGGCGCGGTACGTCATCCACACCGTCGGGCCCCGATACGTGATGCCCGACGCCGCGAGGCTCCTCGCGCAGGCCTTCCGGAGCTCGCTCGCCCTCGCGTCGGAGCGGCACGACATCCGGAGCGTCGCGTTCCCCGCCATCAGCTGCGGGGTCTTCGGCTACCCCGTCGACGAGGCGGCCGCCATCGCGCGCGACGTGGTGCGCGCCGAGCCGTGGGATCTCGACGAGCTCCGCTTCGTGCTCTTCAGCGAGCCCGATCTGCGCGCCTTCGAGGCGGCGTTCGATCTACAGCCGCAGTAGCGAGGCGATCGAGCGACGGTTCTTCTTCGCCGCGCGACGCTCCCCGATCACCGCCCGGCGCGTGTCGTCGCGGCGCTCTTCTTTGGTCAGGCGCCGCTCCACCTTCATGTAGCTCGCGAGGCGCCAGGTCGACTTCGGATCGTTCCACTGCATCATGGCCGGCGAGTGTGGCCAGATGTAGGACAAACTCCAAGAAAGCGTCAGGGCGCTGCCGCGGGGAGGGTGATCGTGAAGGTCGCCCCCGCGCCCGGCGCGCTGGACGCCGCGATTCGACCCCCGTGCTGCTCGACGATGCCCTTGGTGATGGCGAGGCCGAGGCCCGCGCCCTTGTCGCGTGAGTCCTCACCCCGCCAGAAGGGCTCGAAGAGGCGCTCGGCCACCTCGGGCGCGAAGCCCGGTCCCGTATCGGTGAGCCGCAGCGCCACCCCGCCCTCGTCGAGGGAGGCGCGGAGGGACACCTCACCTCCCGCGGGGGTCTTGCTCAAGGCGTTGGTGGCCAGGTTCACGAGCGCCTGCTGGATGCGCATCGGATCGCAGCGCACCGACGCGTCGGTGTCCACGATCACCTCGAGCGCGATGGATCTGGCCTCGGCGGCGGGCCGCACCTCGGCGCCGAAGCGCTCGAGCAACTCGCGCACGGGGATCGCGCGTTGCTGCATCGAGAGCTTCCCCGCGCGCATGCTCTCGTAGTCCAGGAGATCGTCGACCAGCCGCCGCATCGTGCCCGACGCGCGGTCGAGGCGGTCCGCGGCGCGGCCGACCTCGGGGTCATCGCTGATCTCGCGCAGCATCTCCGCCGTCATCACCACCGTGCCGAGGGGGCTCCGGAGATCGTGCGAGACGACCGCGAGGATGCGCTCCCGGGTCTCGAGCGCCTCGTTCAGCTGCCGCGTGAGATCCGCCTGAAGCGCGAGCTGCCGGCGCAGCTCCAGGAGCTTCATCACCTGCTCGCTGAGCACCTCGAGCGCGTCGACCTGCTCGGCGGAGAGCGTCCGGGGTTCGGTGTCGAGCACGCACAGCGTGCCGAGCGGGAACCCGTCGTCCGACTTCAGGAGTGAGCCAGCGTAGAAGCGGAGGTTGGGCTCGCCGGTCACCAGCGGGTTGCCGTCGAAGCGCTCGTCCTTGGTGGTATCCGGGACGACGAAGAGCTCCTCCTGGAGGATGGCGTGCGCGCAGAACGAAGACTCGAGCGGCGTCTCCCGGACGCCGAAGCCGATCTCCGCCTTGAACCACTGTCGGCCCTCCGCGATCAGGTTGATCACCGCGAAGGGCACGTCGCAGAGCCGGGCCACCAGCCTGGTGATCCCGTCGAACTCCGCCTCCCGCGGCGTGTCGAGGATCTGGTACCGGTCGAGCGCGGCGAGGCGCTCGGGCTCGTTCTGCGGCGTCGGCGCCTTCATGCTCGCAGGGACCCTAGTCCCCACATGCCCGATCGTCACCGGGTCGCGAGCGCCTCGAGCTTCTGCTCGATCTGCTTCGGGCTCATCTTCCCCTTGTAGACGTAGAGGCCCCCGGGGACGTCGTCGCCCAGCACCTCTTCGCTCACGCGGAGGCGCTTCGATACGGCGAAGAGCATCTTCTGCTCGAGCCCCTTCTCCACCAGCTCGATCCGCTTCCACACCGCGTCGCGGCTCCAGAAGCCCATGACCTCGAGCAGGATCACCTCGCCGGTGTCGGCGTGGCTGAAGGCGAGGTCCGGGACCGAGAGGCCGACGCCGGGGATCTCGACGATCTCGTCCGCGGTGGCCGCGCTCCACGGGCCCTTGCGGTCGGCGAAGCGCTCGAGCAGCTCCTGCACCTCGTCCGGGAGTCGCTCGGGGACCTCGCCTCCGTCCGGGCGCGCGTCGCCCTCGAGTCGGAAGGTCAGCGCGTTGCGCTGCTTGCCCCAGCGCACGTCCGCCTCGAGCTCCCACTGGCCGCACGCCGTGATCGCGGGCAGCGCGATCGCGAGCTGGAGGCCGTACTTGGTCACCGACTCGAAGAGGCTGAACGGCCCGTCGATCTCGAGCAGGAAGCCGCCGTCCCCCGCGCGGGTGAGGCGGTGGAGCAGGCGCTGGAACTTCAGCTTGCGGAAGAGCGTGCGGAGCGCCCCGGGGCTCGCGCCGCGGATCTTCACGCGCACCTTCGTCGCGCGGAGCAACACCGCGCGGGCCTGCTCGAGGTCGTAGCCCTCGACGAGCGCGGAGGGTGGGGGCGCGCTGACCGCGGTCAGCACGTGCGCGCTCTTCAGGTCGCCGTAGAGCCCCTTCTCGAGGGCCTCGGGCGTGATGCCGCGCGTCTCGGCGACCTCGGCGAGCACCGCGTCGCGGCTGAAGCGCGCCTCCTCGTCGAGCGCCTTGCGCCGCGCGGTCGCGAGCTCGAAGACCTCCTTGCGGAGCGCGACCGGGTCGGCGTCCACCGAGACCTCGAAGACGAGCCCGTCGTCGATCAGCTTGCGCATCCCGTCCGCGAGCTTCTTCTCCCGCGCGCCCACCCGGATGGTGTCCCACGCCTCGAGCAGCTCCCCGCGGGTCTGGCCCACGTGCGACAGCGCGATGTCGTGGAGCTGCTCGGCGAGGACCAGCGCGCGCGCGCGCTTCTCCGCGTTGAGCTTGGTCAGCGAGAGCACGCCCTTGCTCCGGCGCGCGTGCACGAGATCAGCGGTAAGCAACGTGCTCCCTCCGCCGCTGGCTCGTGAAGGTCTCGCTCGTCTCGGCCGTGACCAGCTCGTAGAGGATGGCGCGCTTGTCCCCCTTCTTGCGGAGGACGCGGCCGAGGCGTTGCACGTGCTCGCGCACCGAGCCCGACCCGCTGACCACGACCGCCACGTTGGCGTCCGGGACGTCGACCCCCTCGTTGAGCACCTTGGAGGTCACGACGGCGCCGTAGCGACCCTCGGCGAGCCCGGCGAGGATGTCGCTCCGCTCCTTGATCTTGGTCTGGTGGGTGATGGCCGGCACGAGGAACCGACGGCTCACCTCGTAGCAAGTAGCGTTGTCCTGTGTGAAGAGGATCGCGCGGTCCTTGCGGTGCTGATGGAGGAGCATCTCGAGGTACTCGAGCTTGGCCGGCGCGCAGAACGCGAGCTCGCGCTGGCGGCGGTAGGCGCGCATGGCGCGGCGGCCCGACTCGTCGCGGCTGGAGAGCATGATGAAGCTCGCCCAGCCGTCCGGGCGGCTCATGCGGATGCCGTTCGCGGAGACGAAGCCGCGGTAGATCGCGCGCTCGGCCTCGTACTCGGCGCGCTCCTCTGGCGACAGCTCCACCACCACCCGTCGCGTCTCGTAGTCGGCGAGGAAGTCACCGCTCAGGTCCACGATGTCCCGACGGAACACGGTCGGGCCGATCAGCGTCTGGAGCAGCTGCTCGCGGCCGTCCGTGCGCTCCGGCGTGGCGGTGAGCCCGAGCCGGAAGGGCGCCAGACACAGCTGCGCGCTCATCGCGTAGGCGGCGCTCGGGAGGTGATGGCACTCGTCGAAGACGATCATGCCGAAGCGGTTCCCGATGTTCTCCATGTGGATGTAGGCGCTGTCGTAGGTCGTGACGGTCAGCGCCTGCACGTCGTGCTCGCCGCCCCCGACGATGCCGACCTGCGCGCGGAAGGTGGCGCGCAATATGTCGTACCATTGTCTAACGAGATCCAGCGTGGGCGCGACCACGAGGGTCGAGCGGCGCCACATGTCGATGCCCATCATCGCGACGTGCGTCTTGCCCGCCCCGGTCGGCAGCACCACCACGCCGCGCCCCATGCGCTTCTTCCACTCGGCGATGGCCTCGCTCTGGTAGGGCCGCGGCTCGTATCGGACGAGCGCGCCGCTGGCGAGCTCCTCGTAGGCGCGGGCCTCGTCTTCGTAGTCGAGCTTCTCCTTGCGGAGCGCGAGCACGGTCTCGGCGTAGGTGCTCGCCGGCGCGCGATGACAGGCCGTGCGCGCGTCCCACCGCGCGTCGGGGGGCGCGAGGGGGCTGCCCTGCTCGAGACCGTCGATCTCGAGGGTGCCGGCTCTGAAGCGAAGTCGGACCATGCGCGTGGAGCTTACATCGCTGGCGCGCCGCGCACGTTGCGCCATCCTCGGGGCGCGTGGGCTACGCCATCAAAGAGCTGTTCTACACGCTGCAGGGCGAGGGCGCGCAGGCGGGCCGGCCGGCGGTGTTCTGCCGCTTCACGGGCTGCAACCTGTGGAGCGGGCGCGAGATCGATCGGCCCAAGGCCGTCTGCCAGTTCTGCGACACCGACTTCGTCGGGACCGACGGCGTGGGCGGAGGGCGCTTCGACGGCCCCGCCGAGCTCGCGCGGGCGGTGGCCGACGCGTGGCCCGGGGGCGGCGCGCCCTACGTCGTCTGCACGGGGGGCGAGCCCCTGCTCCAGCTCGACGCGGCGCTCGTGGACGCGCTCCACGCCGAGGGCTTCGAGGTCGCCATCGAGACCAACGGGACGCTCGCGCCGCCGCCCGGGGTCGACTGGATCTGCGTCAGCCCGAAGGCGGGGTCCGAGCTGGTGCTCACCTCGGGCGATGAGCTCAAGCTCGTCTATCCGCAGCCCGGGGCCGAGCCCGAGCGCTTCGTGGATCTCGCGTTCGGCCGCTTCTTTCTCCAGCCCATGGACGGCCCGCTGCGGGACGAGAACACCCGCGCCGCCCTCGCGTACTGCCTCGCGCAGCCGCGCTGGAGCCTGAGCCTGCAGACGCACAAGCTGCTCGGAATCCCCTGAATTTCCGGCCCCGTCTTGTCCGGGCTTGCGAAATTCCAGCTTCCTGGTATAGCTTTGTCTCCGAAGCCTTCGTGCACGAAGGTTTTGCTCACGAATGTTTCCCAGGCGAAGCCTTTGTGGCAAAAAAGCTCCTTGACCCGAAGCCTTTTGGGTCATAGGAAACGTGCCCGAAACCTTTGACCCCTAATCATTCGTGGCCGAATACTTCGACATAGATCCTGGACCCGCCTCTTTCGAGGGCTCCTTCGATGGAGCCTTCGAGGGCCTGCGCACCCGCATGCCCCCGGCGCGGCAGAAGACTGCTATGGTCCGGGTCATGGGAGCCACGGTGGAGGAGCGGATTCTGCGCTCCCTGCGTCGGATCAGCCGCGCCATCGAGCTGCACAGCAAGCAGCTCAAGGCGACGCACCGACTCACCGCGCCCCAGCTCATCTGCCTGCGAGAGCTCAGGGTGGTGCCCCACACCACCCCCAGCGAGCTCGCGCGCGCGGTCTCCCTCAGTCAGGCCACGATCACCGGGATCCTCGATCGGCTCGAATCGCGCGGGTTCATCCAGCGCGCCCGTAACCCCCGCGACAAGCGGCGGGTGATGGTGGAGCTGACCGAAGAAGGGCGCGCCGCCGTCGACGCTGCTCCGCTCCCCCTCCATCACAGCTTCGCCACGCGTTTGGGGAAGCTCTCGGAGGAGGAGCAGGCGCAGATCGAGAACGTGCTCGCCCGCATCGTGCGAATGATGGAAGCCGAGGACATCGACGCGGCCCCCATGCTGGTGGGCGGCGCCATGTCCGACGACGCAGACGAGGGACGCACCGGCCGGGCGAAGAAGCCCTGACGGATGCCGTCCTGTCGGGGCTCGCGCCCCGGCGACCGTGAAGCCGTCTGACGGCTTCGCGCCATGACGATGCGGATTCGCCGATCTGGACCTCGGTCCGCATCCTTTTGACCGTGGCGATTCGTCTCACGACGGGTCTCTGAGGGGACACCTGCGTCTCGCATCCGCGAGCCGTCGGCGTCGAGGTCCTACGAGAGAAAAAGGACGATGCAGCTTACTACCCGAAACGACAGCGAACCCACGAGCCCTTCACAGAGTCCCGTGGCGCGGCCGACCGAACGAAAGGTCGTCGTGCAGAAGTACGGTGGCTCGTCCGTCGCGACGCTGGAGAAGCTCCAGGGGGTCGCGAAGAAGATCGTCGAGACGCGCCGTCAGGGCTGGGATGTGGTCGTCGTGGTCTCCGCCATGGGCAAGACCACCGACGAGCTCGTATCCAAGGCTCGCGCGATCAGCTCCGACCCCTCCAGCCGCGAGATGGACATGCTCCTGACCAGCGGTGAGCGGATCAGCATGTCGCTCCTCGCGATGGCCATCCAGGAGCTCGGCGTGCCCTCCATCTCTTTGACCGGGAGCCAGAGCGGCATCCTCACCAACGACGTGCACGCCAACGCGCGCATCATCGAGGTGCGCCCGTTCCGCATCGAGGACGAGCTCGAGAAGGGCCGCGTCGTCATCGTCGCGGGCTTCCAGGGCGCGTCGTATCGGCGTGAGATCACCACGCTCGGGCGCGGCGGCAGCGACACCTCGGCCGTGGCCCTCGCGGCGGCGCTCGACGCCGACCACTGCGACATCTTCAGCGACGTCGACGGCGTGTACAGCGCCGACCCCCGCGTCTGCGACGACGCGCAGCGGCTCGACCAGCTCTGCTACGAAGAGATGCAGGAGCTGGCGCGTCAGGGCGCCCGCGTGCTCAACGCGCAGGCGGTCGAGTTCGCGCGGCGTCACCAGATCGCCATCTACGCGCGCAGCACCTTCGGCAGCGACAACCACACCCGCGTCGACCGCGTCGACGAGGGCCCGCAGGACCGGCTCAAGGAGCTCAACGCGCACGGCGTGACGGGCGTGACGGGCCGCAAGGACCTCCTCCGCGTCTCCTGCAACGGTGAGGGCTGCGGCCAGTGCGCGAGCGGCGTGCTGACCGCGCTCAACGAGTGCGACGTGCTCTCGAGCGGCGTCGAGCCCTCCGAGAACCGACTCGACCTCGTGGTCGCCACCGAGAACGTGCCCGACCCCGCGGCGTTCGCGCTCGAGCTCGAGCAGCGCTTCGCGCAGGCCGGCCTGAAGGTCGAGGGCGGGCTCGGCTCGGTCTCGGCCGTCGGCCTCGGCGTGGGCGACAAGACCGGCGCGCTGCTGGAGACGCTCGACGCGCTCCAGGAGGCGGGCGTGAACGTCCTGACGAGCTTCACCTCGCGTGAGGCGCTGACCTGCCTGGTCGAGATCGACCACGTCGACGCGGCGGTGCAGGTCGTCCACACGCTCTTCCTCAACGACGACGTCGCGGAGAAGGTCGACGGGAAGCAGGTGTCGGCGTGAGCGAGATGACCGAAGCCGCCATGGAGCAGCTGCGACCGCAGCCGCGCTCCGACCGCATCCGCTACCGCGCGCCCGCGCCGGAGGAGGGCAAGCTCCTCCACCGCCTCGTCGAAGAGGGTGGCACGCTCGAGCTGAACACCACGTACAAGTACGTGCTCTTCGCGGATCACTTCGCGGGGACCACCACGGTGGCGGAGCACGACGGCCAGGTCGTCGGCTTCGTGAGCGCCTACCGGCCTCCTTCGCACCCCGACACCGTGTTCGTGTGGCAGATCGGCGTGCACCCGCGCATGCGCGGTCGCGGCGTCGCCCGCGGCCTGCTCGAGGCGATGGTGCGGCGTCCCGGCTGCCGCGGCGTCCGCTACCTCGAGGCGACGGTGACGCCGTCCAACCTCGCGAGCCGCCGCCTCTTCCAGAGCTTCGCCCGACACCAGGGCGCGCCCCACGAGTGGAGCGACGGCTACCCCGGCGAGCTGTTCGGCACGCCGGGTGAGCACGAGCCCGAGAACCTGATCCGCGTTGGCCCGTTCACCGCCGGCGCCACTGCACTGAGCTGAGAGAACATGAAGACCAACGACACCCAGACCTTCCTCGACCACGAGTCCGAGGTTCGCTCCTACTGCCGCTCCTTCCCGACCGTCTTCGAGACGTCGCAGGGAGCGGAGCTCGTCGACGAGCGCGGCCAGCGCTACCTCGACTTCTTCGCCGGCGCGGGGGCGCTCAACTACGGGCACAACAACCCGGTCCTCAAGGAGGCGCTCATCGCGTACCTCTCGAAGGACGGCATCACGCACAGCCTCGACATGCACACGAGCGCCAAGCGTGAGCTGCTCGAGCGGCTGCACCACCTCGTGCTGAAGCCGCGCGACCTCGCCTTCCGCGTGATGTTCCCCGGGCCGACGGGCACCAACGCCGTCGAGTCCGCGCTGAAGATCGCCCGCAAGGTGACCGGCCGGACCAACGTGGTCTCGTTCACCAACGGCTTCCACGGCATGACGCTCGGCTCGCTCGCGGTGACGGGCAACGCCGGCAAGCGCGCCGGGGCGCACGTGCCGCTCTCGGGCGCCACCGCGCTGCCCTTCGACGGCTACCTCGGCGAGGGCATCGACACCCTCGACTATTTCGAGCAGTCGCTCCGTGACACCTCGAGCGGCCTCGACAAGCCCGCCGCGGTGATCCTCGAGACCGTGCAGGCGGAGGGCGGGGTCAACGTGGCCAGCGCGCCGTGGCTGAAGCGCCTCCAGAGCGTCTGCCGCGAGCACGGCATCCTGCTCATCGTCGACGACATCCAGGTGGGCTGCGGCCGCACCGGGCCCTTCTTCAGCTTCGATCGCGCGGGCCTCCAGCCCGACATCGTGACCCTGAGCAAGTCGCTCAGCGGGTACGGCACGCCGCTCTCGCTCGTGCTCATCCGTCCGGACCTCGACCAGTGGCGTCCGGGCGAGCACAACGGCACGTTCCGCGGGCACAACCTCGCGTTCGTCACGGCGGCCAAGGCGCTCGAGCACTACTGGAGCGACGACACGCTGAAGAACGAGGTGGAGCAGAAGGCGGCCTACGCCAAGACCCGCTTCACCAGCATGGCGGCGCGTCACCCGCACCTCGAGATCGAGCATCGCGGCCTCGGGCTCATCCAGGGCATCGCGTTCCGGGACCACGAGCTGGCCGGGCGCATGTCGAAGGAGGCCTTCGAGCGCGGCGTGATCATCGAGACCGCGGGCAGCAACGACGAAGTGCTGAAGCTCCTGCCCCCGCTCGTCATCGACCAGGGCGCGCTGGCGCGCGGCATGGACGTGCTCGAGGAGTGCCTCGAGGTCGTGGCCAAGCAGGCCGAGGTCCGCGCGAGCGCGTCGACCACCACGGTGCACGCGTGATCGTGCGCACCCTCGACGAGGTGGTCGGGAGCGACGACGACGTGTCCGCCGAAGGGTGGAACAGCCGTCGCCTCCTGCTCGCCAAGCACGGCATGGGCTTCTCCATGCACGACACCCTCATCCACGAGGGCGCCGAGCTGGACCTCTGGTACAAGCACCACCTCGAGGCCGTCTACTGCATCGAGGGCGAGGGTGAGATCGAGTCGCGCGTGACGGGCCAGAAGTGGCCCATCCGCCCGGGCACGATCTACGCGCTCGACGAGCACGACAAGCACACCCTGCGGGCGACCAAGCAGATGCGCATGATCTGCACCTTCAACCCGCCCGTCACGGGCAACGAAGTGCACGACGCCGACGGCGCCTACGCGCCCGCGCCCGAATAGCGCTCGGGGCGCACACACCGCGACGGGAGCGTTCCGAGAGGGGCGCTCCCGTTTTGCGTTCCCCGGCGGACCCCAAGACTCGGGGACGGTGTTTACTTGTTGACTTGTGCTCGGAAACTTTGCGTATCCGCGATCGCGGACGCCCAGCGTCGATGGCAGCGGGGGCTACGACGCCGCTGACACAGAGGGTTGCTCGCTCGCGGTCGCTGCCGGTATCGTCGGCGCGTGCGTGCTCTGAAGCTCATCTCGTGGCTGGCGCTGGGGGCCGTCTTTCTCGTGGCGTGCGGCGAGGAGGCCGCGTCCAGCGAGGCGCCGGTCGCTCCGAGCGCGGCTCCCGTCGCGGCGGCGCCGACGGCGCGTGCGCGGACCACGCTCGCCGATGCGCAGGGCGCGACGCTGGCCGTGCTCATGCCGCGGGACGATGGCGGCGGCTGGCGGATCGAGGACGAGGCGGGCGAGAAGACGGGGAGCCTCCGGGTCACCGACGATCGCGTCAACGCGAAGGACGCCGCCGATCGGCGGACCGGCCGCGCGAAGCGCCGCGACTACGGCTTCAAGGTCGAGGACGCGCACGAGGAGACCGTGCTGAAGGTGCAGCGCCGCGATCAGCGCTTCCGGCTGAAGCGCGGCGACGACCAGGTCATCGGCTGGTGGACGGGGGCGCGCATCGAGCTGAACGGCGGGGTGGTCATCGACGCGATCGAGGCCGACGGCCGGGTCACGGTGCGCCGCGCGGGCGCCCCGGTGGCGACGGTCGAGGGGCCCTTCCCGGCCCAGGCGGCGCTCTTTCTGGGGCTGACGGAGGAGCTGTCGCTGGAGCAGCGCCTCGCGGCCATGGTGTTCGTGCGGGAGGTCCGGTTCTGATGTCACGGTGCAAGGAGAGCGCGGGCTTCCTCTTCCCGCGCAAGTGCGACCAGATGGCGAACCGGCAGTGCGGTCAGTGCGCGCGCGCCGTCTGCCAGCTCCACCACCGCGACGTGCAAGGCCGGCAGCTCTGCATCAGCTGCGTGCGCGCGGGCATGCGCGACCAGCAGCACCGCGGGAGCTACGCGCACCTCGCCGACGACCCCTACTTCTACTGGTATTATCACTCGTCGAGCTGGTTCGAGGGCGGGTTCACGGCCCAGGACTACGCGCTCTTCGACGACACGGGCGTCGACTTCGACGCGGGCTTCGAGCACGACTGGGGCGGCAGCTGAAGGTCCTCGTCTACGCGCCGGGGGGAGGGCGCGGACACGGGGTGAGGGGCGCGGAGCTGACGTGGGCGCTCTCGGAGCGTCGCGTGCACGCCACCCTGGTCGTGCCGTTCGAGCGCCCACACGACGACCTGCTGAACATCCGGGTGCGGCGCTTGCCGCGCGTCGAGTCCGAGGCCGACGCGCGCGAGGCGGCCCGCGCGCTGCTCGACGACCATCGCCCCGACCTGCTGGTCGTGGACAGCTTCCCGTCCGGTCCCGCGGGTGAGCTGCGCGGGCTCTCGCTCCCCCCGTCGATCTTGCTCGCCCGGCTCCACCGCGGCGCGAAGGAGGCGGGCTACGCGCGCGACGCGTCCGTTTTCGAGCGCGTCCTGGATCTCGAGCCGCACCTCGACTGGTTGCCGCTGCCGGCGGAGCCCTTCGGTCCGGTCGCGCGCGCGCCGCGGCCTGGCGCCGACGCCCCGGAGGTGGACGCGCTCTTCGTCGCCTCCGAGCCCGAGCTGGAGGGGCTCTTCCTCCGCGTGGCCCCCTCGCTGGGAGGCCGCGTCTGCGTGGCCCGCGCGGCGGGGCTCTCCACCGACGGCAGCGACGCGTATCCCTGGCTCCTGGACCGGGTGCGCCCACGCGTGATCGTCGGCCCGGCCGGCTTCAACCTCACCTACGAGGCGCGCGCCGCCGGGCTGACGCATCTGGCGGTCCCGCGCCCGCGCCGCTTCGACGATCAGGCGCGCCGCGCGGAGGCGGCGGCCACCCGCGTTCGCTCGCCGCGCCATCTCCTGCGGCTGCTCCAGGACCCGCCCGCGCCGGCGCCGATCCGGGTGCGCTCGCACGACGACCTCGCCGACGTGGTGCTCGAAGCATGGCGCGTGCGCCCTCCGACGCCGCTCAGCCTACGACCCTGAGCGCCCGGCGCGCGTCGTCTTCGCGCGGCCGGATCGGTCCCGGCGTCAGCGGCCCCGGCAGCACGGCGGCGAGGGCGCGGTTCTCTTCGAGCACCATGTCGCACTGGTGACAGCTCGGGAGCCGCTCGCGCTTCATCTGCGCGCGGATCGCGGCGAAGCGCGGCCCGTGAAAGACCTCCGCGACGCTCTGGTGCGCCAGCTCCCCGAGCGGCTCGATGCGGCCGTTCGTCATGCAGCACAGGAAGACCTCGCCGTCCCAGGCGATGAAGACATGCGTCCACGGCGCGTAGCAGAGGTGCTCGCGATAGAAGCCGCCCGCGTAGTCCCCGCGCTTGGCCTCCTCGAGCTGCTCCGACGCCACGCCGAAGGGGTGCACGTAGCGCTCCCCCATCGGCATGCCGTAGCGCTGGCGGAGCGCCGCGACCTCGGGCGCGATCTCCGCCTCGTACTCGCGGATGAGGCGCTTGCTCAGCCGCAGCGCGTCGTCCTTCGTGTCGACCGGCATCGGCAGCACGTCGCTCGCCCCGTGCTCGCCCGCGAGCCGGATCACGCCCGGGTATTCGCGGAAGTTCTCGCGGAGGATCGTGAAGTTGACCCGCACGCGGGTCTTGCGCCGCCGCCGCTCTCGCTCGCGCGCGATGTAGCCGAGGGCGCGCAGCGTCTTGTCGAAGCTCCCGGGCACGCCGCGGATGGCCTCGTGCGTCTTGCGCCGCGCGCCGTCGAGCGAGGTCGAGATCGAGCGCACGCGGTGCCGCATCAGCGCCTTGGCCCGCTCCTTGGTGAGCAGCGTGAGGTTGCTGGTGAGGGTGACCTTGAGCTCGCGCTCCGCCGCGCGCCCGACCAGCTGCTCGAAGTCCCGGCGCGAGAAGACCTCACCGCCCGAGAAGTGCACCTTGCGGCAGCCGAGGCCGGCCAGCTCGTCGAGGATGCCCAGCATGCGCTCGGTGGGCAGCTCGGGCAGGCTCAGCCCCTTGCCGTAGCGGCACATCTTGCACTTCAAGTTGCAGCGCGCCGTGACCTTGATCTTCGCGCTCCGCAGGTAGGCGGGCGGGGCGTCCTCCGCGATCGCGCGGCGCAGGGGCTCGAGCAGCAAGGGCTCGGCGGCGATCTGCTCGACGTCGTACATCAGGCCGCCTGACGCTGCGCCGCGGCGAGCGTCTTGTAGCTGGTGATCAGCGCGCCGAGCGCGGCCGGCGCGTCGAGGAGCTGCCCGTTCACCTGCCAGCCGTAGCGCGAGCGCGTGCGCTGCAGCGCCGGGCCCGCCCACTCGAGGCGCGCCGAGCGCGGCTTCACCTGCGCGCGCACCAGCCTCATCCCGCCGGAGGACGTCATGCGCGGGAGCTGCTGCACGCCGAAGCTGCGGCCCTGCGGCGCGGACAGCTCCACCACGAAGTGGTCGACGCAGCGCTCCTTGATCTTCGTGTACTTCCGCTTCGGCTTGGTCTTGCGCTTCGCCTTCGTGACCGCGCTCAGCTTCGCCTTGGTCCCGTCCTGCAAGACCACCCGCAGCTCGAACCACGGGTGCTCGTAGGCGTAGGACTTGGGGCCCCACGCGCCGCCCGACTTCTCCTTCGGGGGCAGTTTGTGGTGCGCGCGGAAGTCGAGGTCCATGTCGAGCGGCTTGCCCGCCTTGAGCTCCGGCTCGAGCTGCCGGACGAGGCCCGACGCGAGGTAGAGCTTGCGGTCCTCGATGTCGCCGCGCAGCACGAAGCTCCGGGCCACGAGCGCCGCGACGCCGGCGAAGCCGAGCAGGAAGGGCAGGACCATGAGCAGGTCGATGCCGCTGACCCCAGCCACGAAGAACCCGCCGAACGCGCCCACGAACGACATGATCCCCAGCGCGAGCAAGAGCTTGCCGTGCTTCTCCGCCGCCTTGTCCCTGTGATGCAAGACGTCGCAGCGCGCGAGGAGAGCGGGCGCGCTCCCCGTGAACCGCTCTTGCACCGTGGCGTGCTTGGCTTCCCCCATGCTCGCAGCGTAGCCGAAGCCCCCGCCGAGTTGAAGCCTGCTACCCTCCCGGCCCGTGCTCGCTGGACCGCTCCATGGCCTGCGCGTCTCCTTCGTGGCGCTCGAGGCGTTCCCCAACGCGAAGGGCTCGGGCACGCGCATCGGGCAGATGACCCGCGCGCTCGCGGACGCGGGGGCCGAGGTCAGCGTGCTCTCCCTCCCGGGGCGCACCGACGAGGCCCACCCGCGCGTGCGCCTGCGGCCGGTCCCGATCGCCGAGGGCAACTACCTCGCGCGGGCGCTCGCCTTCCGGGACGCGGTGGCCCGAGAGCTGCGCGCGCTCCGGCCCGACGTCGTGCACTTTCGTGGACCCTTCGAGGGGCAGGCGGCGGCGGCGTACGCAGAGGACACGAAGGCGCGCGCCGTCTTCGAGGTCAACGGCTTGCCCTGCGTCGAGCTCCGCTATCACTACCCGCGCTTCGCCGAGGACCCCTCCCTCGAGGGGCGTCTCCGCACGCTGGAGGCGAAGCTGCTCGGCGCGGCCGACCTCGTGCTGACCCAGAGCGAGACGACGCGCGACTTCCTCCGGCACCGTGGGCTGCGCGGCGAGGCGCGCGTGATCCACAACGGCGCGAAGCTCATCGCGCCGTCGGCGGGGGCGCAGGACGCGGCCCTTTATACGGGGAGCCTGACGCCCTGGCAGGGCCTGCCCGAGCTGCTCATGGCGCTGCGGCGCGCGCGGCGCGAGGGCGGGGAGGCGATCCGTCTGAAGGTGGTGGGGCCGGCGAAGAAGCGGTGGCGCCGTCAGATCGCGCGGGCCGCGAAGCGGCTGAAGGTCGAGGACGGGCTCGAGCTCGTCTCGGCGGTCCCGCGGGACGAGCTGGCGTCGCTCGTCGCGCAGGCGCCCTTCTGCGTCGCCCCGCTCCGCCGCGATCTGCGCAACGACGTGCAGGGCTGCAACCCCATCAAGCTCTACGAGTACATGGCGGCCGGCCGGGCGGTGCTCGCGACCGACCTGCGCTGCGTGCGCGAGATCGTGACGCACGACGAGACCGGCTGGCTGGTCCGCCCGAACCCGAAGGCGCTCGCCGAGGGCCTCCTCCGGCTGGCGGGTGACCCGGCCCTGCGCGAGCGGCTGGGCGAAGCGGCGCGTCGAACGATCGAGGAGGGCGGCACGTGGGCGCATCGCCGCGCCGAGCTGGTCGAGGCCTACGAGGCGCTCCTCGCCCGCGCGTAGACCTCGGCCCACGCGTCGCTCTCGTCCTCGGGGCGGTGCCGCTCGAGCACGTGCGCGCGCGCCGCGGCCCCGAGCCGGTCGCGCTCTTCGCGCGGGAGGTCCAGCAGCTCTTCGATCGCCTCCGGCAGCCGGTCGAGCGCGTCGAGCCCGAGGAGCGCGCCCGTCTCGCCGTGCGCGATGAGGTCGGTGTGCCCGCCCACCGCCGTCGCGAGCACGGGCCGGGCGGACGCCATCGCCTCGAGCACCGCGTTGGGCGTGCCCTCGTAGAGTGAAGGGAAGACCATCAGATCGCAGAGCGCCAGGAGCCGCGTGAGCCGGTCCGCGTCGCGCGCGTAGTCCACGGTGACGATCCGGGCCGCCGCCTCGGGCGCGCTGCGCTCGAACGCCTCGAAGGCCTCGCGCGCGTCGGCGCGGAGCCCTCCGATCAGGAGCAAGCGCGCGCTGCGCTGCTCACAGAGATGGGCGAAGGCGGGCAGCAAGAAGCGCATGCCCTTCTTCTCGCGCAGCTCGCCCACGAAGCCGAGCACCGCGGCGTCCGGCTCGAGCCCGAGCGCGGCGGCCAGCGTGTTGTCGCGACGCTCGGGCGAGAAGCGCGCCGCGTCCACCGAGTTGGTCACGTGCTCCACCGGGCGGTCGAAGATCGCGCTCGCCCGCTCCGCCGCGCTGCGGCTCACGGCGGTGGCCACGGTGGTGTGGCGCATCGCGTGGGCGAGGAAGGGCAGGTCCGCGGCGCGGTACAGGCCGCGGTCGAGGTCGTTGCCGCGGATGGCGATCACCGAGCGCGCGCCGACGATCGCCGCGGCCAGCGTGGCGACGTACCCGCCGCGCGTCGCGTACATGCCGTGCACCACGTCGAGGTCGTGCTCCCGCGCGAGCTCCACCGCGTGGTCGGTCAGCGCCATGAGGCGCCGCTCCTCGGTGGCCGGCGGCCCGAGGGGGTGCACCACGACGCCGTCCTGCTCCCGCCGCCCGCGGGCCCCGGGCGCGCTGTCCTTCGAGAAGGCCAGCAAGTGGACCTGCTCACCGCGCGCGGCGGCTTGCTTCGCGATGCGGCTGGTGGCGACGGCGAGGCCGCCGCGCCCCGGCAGCGCGCGCTCGGAGACGATCAAGACGCCAGGCATGGATGCGCTCTACCACGATGGGATAGGTTTCCGGCGCATGACCCGCGCTCCGACCGAGTTTCGCTACTGGGATCGCCTCGAGCGGCCGGCCCATCGCTGGATGCGCCGCGCCTCGCGCGCGCTCGGGGGCTTCGACCTCGCGCCGCCCGACGACGTCGTGCGCGCCTTCGCGGACATGTACTACGACGCCGATCCGCTCGCGGAGGCGTTCGTGCGCGACGTCTACCTCACGCGCGGCATGGCGGCGGGGCGCGCGATGCTCGAGGACGCGCTGACGAACGGGGCCGGACCCGAGGCGCCGCCCTCGCTGCGCGCGCTCTTCGCGGACATCGACGAGGACCCGCCGTGGCTCGACCGGGATCGCCTCGAGCGCGGCGCGCGCGTCTTCCGGCGCTGGGGCACGTCCGTCTTTCGCTTCGCGGGCGCGGTGACCCTCGCCGCGTACTCCGAGAGCTCCGTCGCGAAGCCGCTCGCGCTGACCGGCGCCTACGCAGGCGCGTCGACCAAGCACCGCTTCCTCGAGACGGCGGCCTTCTGGATCGCGGTCTCCGAGCCCGGCGGCATGCGCCCGGGTGGGGCGGGCCGCGCGTCGGCGCTGCGCGTCCGCATGATGCACGTCTTCGTGCGAGACCGCCTGCTGGCGCACCCCGACTGGGACCTCGAGGCGTGGGGCGTGCCCATCTCGCAGGCCGACGCGCTGCTGACCCTGATGGGCGGCTCGGTCGCGCCCGGCATCGCGCTGCGGGCCATGGGCTACCGCCCGAGCCGCGCCGACATCGAGGCCACGATGCACTTCTGGCGCTACGTCGGACACGTCATGGGCGTGCGGCCGAGGTGGTACCCCGCGTCGGTCGAGGAGGCGCTGCAGCTCGCGTTCGTGACGCACGTGAAGTCCGCGCGCACGGCGGGTGAAGACGGCGTGCGATTGTGCCAATCCTGGGTCGACGCGTTCGCGGCGGGGGAGGACGCCACCCTCCGCAGCCGGCTGAGCGACGGAGTGCACCGGGGCTTCACGCGCGCCTTCCTCCCGCCCGCCGCCTACGCCGCGAACCGCCTCCCGCCCGCCGGGCCGTGGGCGCTGCTCCCCTTCGCCTGCTTCCCGTTCATCTTCGGAGCCGAGACCCTGCGCCGGGCGCTGCCGCCGCTCGAGCACGTCGCGGATCGGGCCGCTCGCTGGAGGCGCCGCCGCTGGCTCGCGCACCACACGGGCGGGCGTCCCCCGGAGTACGCGCCACGCGATCCCACCGCTACGCGGGCTCGAGCCTGAGCAGCGAGACGCTCCGCGCGGGCACGGGCACCGTCACGCGGCCGTCGCCCATGGTCAGCGCGGGCGCGTCGCGCGCCTCGGGGGCGCCGTCGATCACGCGCCGCAGGATCCGCGCGGCGTCCATGCCCTCCACGCGCAGCTCCACGTCCAGCGCCTCGTCCGCGCGCCCGATGATCACGAGCACGAGCGCCTCGCCGTCCCGGCTCGCCCACACGCCGACCTGCGACAGATCGCTCGAGGCGGCGTCGACCGCCTCGGGCCCGAAGTCCGCGTAGAGCCGGAGCGCCGCGAACGCATGGTCGTGCGCCTGGTTGGTCAGCGGCCAGTAGCAGGCGGCCAGGACGCCGCGCGTGGCCATCGCGCCCAGCGCGTCCGCGACCGCGACCGCGCCCGACGGATGCGCGGCGCCGCCGTAGGCCCACTCGGTGATCGCGATCTCGGCCCCGGGCGCGGAGCCGTCGATCCAGGTCTGCAGTCGGTCGAGGAGCTTGACCGAGCCGCGCAAGTCGTCCTCGACGATCCAGGATGGCTCGAGGTACGTCGGGTCGTGCAGGCTGCGCGGGACCTGCATGCGGAGCCGCGCCACCGCGTCGCCCTCCGTGTCCTCGGTCACGCTCACCCCGTCCGCGCGCACGTCCGGGTACCAGTGCACGTCGAGCACGTCCACGCGCCCGCGCAGCGAGCGCAGGTAGGTGCGGATGAAGTGCCGCCCGCGCGCGTCGCTCGCGCCCGTCAGCCGCGTCATCGCGGGCCAGCCGAAGCTCACGGGCCCGAAGATCTTCGCCCCCGGCGCCTCGTCTCGGATCATCGCCGCGTACTCGCGGCTCGTGTCGATGAGCTCCGCGTAGGTCAGCGCCTCGCGCCGCAGCCGCGGGTGCGTGACCGTCCAGCTCGAGGGCTCGTTGTCGAGGGCGAAGAAGACGGTCACGCCGCGCTCCTCGGCCGCCTCGCGCACGAAGCGCACGTACTCGTCCTGGCAGACCGCGCCCTCCTCGCATGCGCCCCGTTGGGACCGCGCCACCGACCGTCGGAACCGCGTCGCCAGGTACTCGGGCGTCTGCGCCACGTCACCGTCGGCGTCCCGGTCGGCGGCCACGTGCCCGAGCATGGGCACGGTGATCAGCGCCGCCGCCCCGCGCGCCTGCGCCGCGTCGAGCACGTCGAGCACCGCGCCTCCGGGCTCCTCGCGCGCGCTCAGGTACGCGTCGTTCTGGTGCCCGGGCGGGTCCGCGCCCGAGTTCGACGCGTTCGCCCGCCAGTTGTAGTTGCTGGTCCGGTTGCCCCCGAAGCGGATGAGCTTGGTGTAGGGGCCGAGCGCCTCGAGGTCGGCCAGCCCGTTGATGCCGTAGACGTAGGGCGAGATGGGCCGGCCCTCCGCTCGCGCGTCGACCGTGATCCGCAGCGTGTCGTCCACGGGCTCCCCCTCCGCGGTCTCCTCCTCCTGGGTGGTCGCGCGCGGCGAGTCCCCCTCACAGCCGGCGCAGCCGGTCAGCAGGGCGAAGCAAGACAGCACGATCCAGGCACGCATCTGCCCCCTATCTGTCCCCGAAGCCGCCATCCACCAAGACCGCCGCGTGGGGAGCGCGTCTCCACTCCGCGCTGCCTCGGGGCTCACTGCCGAGCGCGTAGGTTGTACTTCGCGATGCAGTAGAGGGCCCGGACGCCGTCGCGCCAGCCGATCTTCTTGCCCTCGTCGTAGGTTCGACCCGCGTAGCTGATCCCGACCTCGTAGATGCGGACGCCGGGGCGCCGCGCCACCTTCGCGGTGATCTCGGGCTCGAACCCGAACCGGTCCTCTTCGATCTCCACCCCCTCGAGGACCTCTCGCCGGAACGCCTTGTAGCAGGTCTCCATGTCGGTGAGGTTCAGGTTGCTGAGCATGTTCGAGGCGGACGTGAGCACTTTGTTGCCGACGGAGTGCCAGTAGTACAGGACCCGGTGAGGGCCGGCGCCGGAGAAGCGGGAGCCGTACACGACGTCCGCCCTGCCCTCGAGGATGGGCGCGAGAAGCTTCGGGTACTCCCCGGGGTCGTACTCGAGGTCGGCGTCCTGAACGAGGACAATCTCGCCCGTAGCCGCCTCGAAGCCTGCTCGAAGCGCCGCGCCCTTCCCACGGTTCTCTGGTTGGAGAATCACCCGGGTTCGCGGGCTGTCCGCGAGCGTGGCGAGCAGCTCTCGGCTGCGGTCCGTGGAGCCGTCGTCGACGAGGATGATCTCGAGCTGCCAGCGCAGGCCCGTCTGCGGCCTCGCCTCCGACTCACGGACGCGGCGCACCAGCTCGAGGAGGGTGCGCTCCTCGTTGAACACGGGGATGACCGCCGAGACGAGCGTGACGTGATCAGAGCTTCGTTGCATGACAGATGAGTCCGAGGCCAATGGGGGGTGGACGGCGCTCCAGGCGCCGCACGATCGGGACCAAGCGGTCGAAGGCGTGCGTCTGGTGCGTCGAGAGGGACGCGCGCCGGAGTAGCCTCCCGTTGAGCAGCCAGCCGAGCAGACCGACGGCGTTCATGTAGTGAAGGCGGTCGACGCGAAGGCCGGCCCCCTCCATCAGGGCGCGAAACGACCGCTTGCCGTATCGCCGATAGTGCAGGAGGTGCCGGTCGAGGGAGCCGTACGCCCAGTCACAAGCGGGGACATAGCTCAGCAGGCGCCCACCTGGGCGGAGCCGACCCGCGAGGGCCTCCACCGCCGACAGGTCGTCTTCGACGTGCTCGATCACGTTCAGCGAGACGATGGCGTCGAAGCGACGCTCACGGATCTCACTTGGCATGTCGCGACCCAGCTCGTACTGGACCACCCGGACGTCACGTCTCCCGTCGAAGCGTCGCTGCAACTCCGAGACGTAGCTCGTGGACATCTCACTGACGGTGAGACTGTCGCAGGCCTCCGCGATCAGCGCTGACATGTTCCCGATCCCGGCTCCGATCTCCAGCACGTCGCCCTGGAGGCCGTCCGCGAGCGCCTCGAAGTACCAGCGATTGATGCGCGGCGTCTCCGCGAAGGTTTCGAGCGCGGAGAGCCCATGGTGCGCGACCGGAAACGCGCGCTTCCTCGAGACTTCACTGGGCCGGTCCATCGGCGCGAGGGTTACCGTGCCGTGAAGCGACCGTCCACCAGAACTGCCCTCCCGTGGAGCGTCAACGCCAAGTCCGCGCCGGCTCGGGGCACGGGCAGGCGGTGCACGTGCACGCGGCCTCCTGCCAGGTCGGCGAGGTCGATGCGCTCTGTCATCTGGTCGTCGAAGGCGATCTCGAGGGTGCCCGCGCTCGGGAGCTCGTCCGCGAGGGCGACGCGCAGTTCGAGCGTTTCCCCCTCGGCCACCGTCGGCCACCGGACGGTCCGAGGTCGGCTCGGGCTCGCGGTGAGCAGGAACATCTCCGACTCCCGTCCGCCCACGTGCAGCGGAGCGCTGGTGGCCAGACCCGTTTCCCCGTGAACGCCGCGGTCGAGCGTCGCGCACTCCCAGTTGAGGTGCTCCCAGGCCAGGAAATCGCACGGCGTGGTGCCGGAGTAAACCTCCGCGTGGCGCACCCCTCCGGGGCTCGCGATCCGAAAGCTCGTGTCACCGCGCCGCGCCGCGCCGATCGCCACGAGCGCGCTCGCGACGCCGACGAGCAGGATCATGGCGCGGGGGCGGTCGAGGCGGCGCCACGCGAGCGTGAGCGCGCTCCCCGCGTGCTCCAGCGTCGCCGGCAGGGCGACACAGCCGCAGGCGAGCGCAAAGAGCGGCGTGCTGCCCGATCCCAGGCTGGCGAGCCGAGGGACCGCGAGCAAGACGAGCGGCGCGAGCAGCCACGCGCGGCGCCGCAGAAGCGGCACCCCGATGAGGGCCAGCGCTCCGAGCGCGATCGGCGTCGGGGCCTGCCACCAGGTGTCGCCGGGGGAGTCGCTCGCGAGGACGGCCACACCCGCCGCTCCGCACGCGAGCCCCAGGGCGACAGCCGTTCGCTTCACCGCCAGCGAGAGCATCACCAACAGCGCGAAGCCCAGATCGATGGACGGAGTCGCGAGCCGATCCAGCACCCCGGGGAGCGTCCCGAGCACGAGCGGCGCGAGCACCGTGAGCCGGGTTCCTCGGGCGCGGCGCGCCACGAGCGCGGCGGCGAACGCCAACGCGCCGGAGAAGAGGGCGCCCCCAGCCAGGCTCGCGGCGGCTTCTCCCTCGAGCGTCGACAGCGCCGAGCCTCGGCTCGCCACCACCATCGCGGCGATCGCGAAGGCCGCCACGCCGGGGGCGCGCAGCCCTGGTCGCCGACGGAGAACCGTACTGACGCCGTCCAGGGTCATCGCGATGGCCGGCGTCAGGAGCGCGAGCGTCGGCCACAGGAACCGATCACCGTACCAGGTGTACTTGGCGAAGACGGCGACGGAGGCGACCACGGCGTAGAGGATCGCGACCCCGAGGCCCCGCCGTCGCCAGAGGGCCCACGCGAGCCCCGGACCGGCGAGCGCGAGGAACGTGGAGCGGTGGCTCACGCCGTACGGGCCGCCCCACAGGGCGCCGAGACCCTGACTCAGCGGTACGTCGAAGGCGCCGCCCACGTCGGCCAAAGACAACGTGCCATCCACGCGCACCAGCACTCGGTTGTAGCCGCTCCACCAGGGTGCGCCGTAGAGCATCCAGTTCGCCGCCGCGATCACCGCGATCATCCCGGTGCCCGCCAGCAACGCGCGCCCGAGCGTGGCGCGGTCGCCTCGCAGCATCGCGAGGATGGCGAGCGCCGGGACCCAGAGGAGAACGGTGGGGCGGCACATCACGGCCAGGCCGACGAGGAACCCGGCCCATGCCCCCCGTCGCCACGACAGCGCGGTCAGCGCGAGCGCGAACAGGCCGAGGATCAGGACGTCGACGTGGTAGTCGTAGACATACTCGCGGAGGCTGGTGGCGAGGGTCGCTCCGAACACCGCCGCGGCGGCGGCGGGGCTGGAAGCCCAGCGCTGACAGAACGCGAAGAGCGCGCCGCCCGCGAGCCCGAAGAAGAGCACGTTGAACAGCAGCGTGCCCAGTAGCCCGAAGGCCCAGAAGAGCGGAGTCGAGAGGATCGGCAGCGCGATGGTGTGCTTGGGCATCCGACGCCCATCGGCGCCGCGCGCCAAGTTGCTCCACGAGGCGTCGAGATCGTGGTTCCACCCGAGGTCGTCCTCGTACCAGCTGGCGGCGAACTCCTCCTGGACGAAGCTCGCTTCCTCCACCAGCGTCGTGTTCACGTTGACGTAGAAACGCCCGTCGCGCTGGATCCACGTGCTGGGGACGTATTGCGTCGCCGCCTGTACGCCTGCCACAAGGAGGATGGCCAAGGCGACACTCGGCACCAACCTCGAGCCGAAGGACGGCAAGGGATCCGCTGCCTTCACGCGGCCGAGCCTACACCGAAGCCACGGGCGCGCACCTCCCCGTGGTGGAGATCACGGCGGCGCGCCTACGGTTCCTCTACGGTGCCGGCACAGCAGAAGGAGACCGGGTGAGCCAAGAGAAGAAGCAGGGCATGGGCACGACCGCCGTCTGGGCGGGAGAAGAGGGCGAGCAGCCCTATGGCGCGACGGTCGTTCCGGTCGTGCACAGCGTCACCTACAACTACGACGACGTGGACGAGTGGTTCGCGGTCGCCACCGGTACCCAGCCCGGCCACATCTACTCGCGCAACACCAACCCGACCGTCGACGCGCTCGAGAAGAAGATGGCCGGTCTCGAGGCGGCGGAGGACGCGACGAGCTTCTCCACCGGGATGGCCGCGATCAGCAACACGCTCTTCACGCTGCTCTCGCCCGGCGACCGCGTCGTGAGCGTGAAGGACAGCTACGGCGGCACCCTCAAGGTCTTCACGGACTTCCTCCCGCGCTTCGGCGTGGAGGTCGAGCTGTGCGAGACCGAGGACCACGAGGCCATCGAGGCCGCGGTGGCCAAGGGCTGCAAGGTCCTCTACCTCGAGACGCCCACCAACCCGACGCTGAAGGTGCTCGACCTCGAGCGACTCTCCAAGGCGGGGCACGCGCAGGGCGCGACGGTCGTGGTCGACAACACCTTCAGCACGCCGATCAACCAGCGCCCGCTCGAGCTCGGCGCGGACCTCGTCGTGTACAGCGGCACGAAGTTCCTCAACGGCCACTCCGACGCGATGTGCGGCATCCTGACGGGCAGCCGCGAGCTCGTGCGGCAGGTCTTCCACTTCCGCGAGATCAACGGCGCGAGCCTGCACGCCTCGACCGCGTACCTCGTGATGCGGGGCCTGAAGACGCTCGAGCTCCGCATCGCGCGGCACAACGAGAACGCCGGGCGCCTCGCGCGCTTCCTCGCCGAGCGCGACGAGGTCGAGCAGGTGAACTACCCGGGCCTCGAGACGCACCGCGGCCACGACATCGCCAAGCGCCAGATGCTCGGCTACGGCGGCATGCTCTCCTTCTCGCTGAAGGGCGGCATGGACGCGGTGAAGGCGTTCATGCCCAAGCTCCGCTTCGCCCACCGCGGCGCCTCGCTCGGCTCGGTCGGCACGCTGGTCGGCTCCCCCGGGACCACGAGCCACGTCGAGGTCCCGAAGGAGGAGCGCGCCAAGGCCGGCATCCCCGAGGGCCTCGTGCGCGTCTCGGCTGGCATCGAGAACGGCGACGACCTCATCGCCGACTTCAGCCCGGCGCTCGCGAGCTCGTCGGCGGCCCCCCCCTCCCCCCCCCCGTCCGTAGGGCGGATGACGACATTGAGCGTGCGCAAACGTCCTTTGCACAAGGAGACGGGCGCGGGTATGCACGTCGTGTGTCGTCGCGACGCGCGCTTGCCTCGTACTTCCCCGGGTGGTGGCGACTCGAGGGCGCCGGTGCGGGCGTATGGGATCGCGAGCGCCTCGCGCTGTGTCTCGTGCTGCTCGCGGCCGCTGCCATCCGCCTGACCGGCTTGGCCGACGTCCCGCCGGGGCTCTACTGCGATGAGGCCTCGACAGGCTACGACGCGTGGAGCCTCGCCCTCACGGGGCGCGATCAATACGGAGAGATGTTTCCTCTCTTCGCGCGCTCGTTCGGCGACTACAACGAGGCGAGCTACCGCTACCTCGCGGCTCCGATCATCGCCGCGCTCGGCCCCACCGTGATGGCGGTGCGCCTGCCGGCGGCGCTCGCGGGCACTGCGCTCGTCGGCCTGCTCTACGTCCTCGGGGGGCAGCTCTTCTCCCGCCGCGCCGGGCTCGTCGCGGCGGCGCTCGGGGCCACCAGCCCTTGGCTCGTCCTGTTCAGCCGGGTCGGGTTCCGCGGGATCCTGCTCCCGCTCGCGCTGAGCGCCGCCGTCGCGCTCTTCCTCTCGGCCGTTCGACGGCGCCGATCGCTCCTTCCCGCGGCGCTCCTCTTCTCTCTCGCCCTCTGGACCTACACCCCCGCTCGTTTGCTCGTGCCAGCCGTGGTGGTGCTCTGCGCCGCGCTCCACGCACGGTCGCTGAGGCTGCATGCTCGCCACCTCGGATCCGCCGCCGCGCTCTTCTGCTTGGTGCTCTCAGGCCTCGCGACCTTCTGGTTCTCCGAAGACGGCATGGCTCGTACGAGCGCTGAGCTCCGCGACTCCCTCGAACTCGGACCCCTCCGCGACGACCTCCTGGCCTATCTCAGCCCGGCCTTCCTCTTCGAGCGGGGCGATGCCAACCTCCGCCACTCCATGCCCGAGTGGGGGCTCCTCCTGCCCTTCGAGTGGTTGACGGTGGCGTGGGGCGTGGGCGCCTTCGTCCGTGCGCCGTCCAGGGCGGGCGCTCTCGTCCTCGGCTGGGTCGTGCTCGGTGTCCTCCCGGCGGCGCTCACGGCCGAGGGGCACGCGCTGCGCGCGGTCGGCGCCGCGCCCGCTTTCACGCTGCTCTCCGCCGCGGGCGTGGACGCGCTTCTGTCCTCCGTTCGCCGTCCGTTGTGGCGACGGACCCTCGCCTTTGGTCTGGCGGCCGCAGTCGCGGTTTTCGGCTACGCGGCCGTGTGGCGCACGATGCATGGCGAGTACAGAGAGACGTCACCCGCTCACTGGCAGTGGGGGATGCGAGAGGGGGTCGCTGCGCTCGAGGCCAGCCACCGGTCTTGTCGTGTCGTGAGCGCGGGGCTCTTCCTGCCCCACATCTTCATCCTCTTTCACGGGAGAGTGCCGCCGGCGCACTATCAGGCGCAGCCACTCACGCAGATCTCACAAGAGAACATGCGGTATTCCCGCTTCGACCTCGCTCCTTGGCACGTCGCGCCGCTGTCGAGCGCGGCCGCGGAGCACGCCGGCTGCGTGTTCCTGGGGGGAGCGGCAGAAGTCGAGGGGCTCGCTGTGCCGGGCCTTCGCGTCACCGAGAGGTTGATCGGACCCGACGGCGTGCACCACTTGACGGTGTTCGTCGTCGACGCGGCTACGCCTTGACGACCACCTTGCGGTCGAGATCGCACAGGGGCTTGGCGCCGTCGGGGGTGACGACGACGGTCTCGCTGATGCCCATGACGCGGTCGCCCTCGTAGCCGAAGAGCCACGGGATGCAGTGGAAGGTCATGTTCTCTTCGAGCAGGCGGTTGTCGCCCGGCTTGAGGCTGATGATGTAGCCCTCGTCCCAGCTCGGGGCGAAGGCGATGCCGATGCAGTAGCCGGCGCGGGTGACGAGGCTGCCGCCCACGTGGGTGCGGCTGATGACGTCGCGCGCGAGGCGGTCGGCGTGGCTGATGGTGATGCCGGGGCGCATGCCGTCGAGCATGGCGTCGAGCGCCTCGAGCACGATCTTCTCGGCCTCGCGCACGACGTCGGGCGGCTCGCCCACGAAGGCGGTGCGCATCTGGGCCGAGTGGTAGCGGCGGAAGCAGCCGCCGACCTCGAGGAAGACGCTGTCGCCCTTCTCGATGGTGCGGCCCTCCCAGGTGGCGTGGCCGATCATGCAGCGCGGGCCGCTCGTGACGTACGGCATGACGGCCGGGTACTCGCCGCCCGCGCGGAACATGGCGGCGGAGATCTCGGCCGCGAGGTCGTTCTCGGTCGCGCCCTCCTCGATGGCCTCGAGCCCGGCGATCATGCCCGCCTTGCCCGCCTCGGCCGCCCTGCGCATGACGGCCAGCTCCTCCGGTGACTTGATCGCGCGGCCCTCCTCGACGATGCCGAAGCAGTCGACGAAGTCGGCGTCGTACCAGGTCGCCGTCATGCGGTCCTGCTGGTAGGCCGGGAAGAAGTAGCTGTTGCGCTCGTAGCCGATGCGCTTGTTCTGGTGCAGCTCGAATTCGTTGAGCGCGTGCCAGAGGGTCTCGATGGCGTCGCCCGTGTCGGTGTAGGGCCGCGTCAGCTCCACCCAGGTGCGCGCGTGCACGTTCGTCTCTTCGAGCAGGCGTGTGACCATGAAGGGCTCGTCGGCGAGCGGGACGATGAGCGCCTGGAAGTATGAGTAGCCCGTGGTCTGGTACTCGGTCAGGTAGAACAGGTTCTCCGGATCCGTGATGATCACGACGTCCAGGTTCTGTCTCTCCATGCGACCGCGCAGCGCCTGCAGGCGCCGCTCGTACTCGTCCATGGAGAACGTCATGTCGTCACGCTGTCTCATGTCTCGGCTGTACCTCTCGCGTGTGTCGCGCGTCTGTTCGTTTGCTCATCGGACCGCTCATCGCACGTGGCGCCACACCGACCAGTGCTGGCTCTGCCAGACGCGCTCGAAGGGCTGGCTGGCCTGCGCGATCCGTCCGGGCCCGCCGCGCACGAGCACGTAGTCGTACCACGTGAGATCGCGCCCGGGGTCGACGCGCTCCGGCATCCACTCCCAGCGCGGGCCGACGCGGGGAGGGCGGCGGTCTTCCCGGAACACGAAGGGGCTCTGCGGGAAGTCGGCGAAGGTGAACATCACCGCGCCGCCGTTCTCCGCCTGCACCCACGCGGCGCTGTGGATGAAGGGCGCGAACTTCACCTGGCGCGAGCCGCGGTCGAAGACGAGCGCCGCCACCCGCGCGCCCTTCGGCAGCTGCGCGATGGCCTCGTCGAGCGCGCCGACCTCGTCGCGATCGAACTCGACGAAGGCGCGCCGCACCTCGAGGCTGCTGCTGATGGACAGGGTGACGACGGCCGCGAGCACCACCGCGCCGACCAGGCCGCGCTGACGCGGGAGCGCGACGATCGCGAACATCACGGCCAGGAGCGGGAAGCGCGCGTTGATCGGCCAGATCCAGTCGTAGGACGCGGGCGTGACGAAGTAGAGCAGAGCGGCCAGCGGGGAGAGCAGCGCGACGCGCCGCCGCACCGTCCAGTCCGACGGGCCGCTCGACGCGTTGCCCCCGCGACGACCCGCCACCGCGGCCACGACGAAGGTCAGCCCGAAGCCGACGAGGAGCTGGCTGTCCTGCTCGCCGTGCAGCACGTCGGTCAGCCAGCTGGGCAGCTCGGTCAGCGCTTGACTCGCGCTCATGAAGATCGCGTTGCCGCGCGCGCCGCCGCCCGAGGCGGCGCTGACCGTCGACTCACCGGCCGGGCTCAGCTGGGTCCAGATCAGCATCGCGGCGCCGGCCGGGACGAGTGGCAGCCAGCGCCAGGCCGTCTCGCGGCGCTGCCTCCACTCCAGGCCGATCAGCGCGGCGCCGAGGCCGAGGAAGGCGAAGGGCACGACGTGCGTGTAGAAGCAGACGAGGGTGACGACGCCGAGGGTGATCGCCCGTCGCCGGGTCCAGCGCTCCCGCAGCCGCACCGCGAGCGCCAGGCCCCACAGCGCCAGCGGGATCGCCGCGGTGAAGTTCATGAACCCGAGGATCAGGTGCGCGTTCCAGGTCAGCGGCACGACGAAGAGCGCGAGCCGCTCGTCGCCACCGAGCGCGCGGATCAGGGCGCGCATCGCGTAGGGCGTGCCGACGATCGACGCGGTGATGAGGATCTTGTTCGCCGCCAGCACCCCGAAGGGCCAGCTCAGGACGATCGCCGCGAGGTAATACGCGAGGTACTGCGTCCGGAAGAGGTCGACGGTGAAGTACTGCGCGAAGGCGAGCTCCGGGTCGCCGTAGTCGGCCAGCACGCGCACCGCCGCGAGGTGCTGGGGCAGGTCCTGGATGGCGGGGTGCGCGACGCTCCACACGGGCCACGCCGCCGTCGCCGCGACCGCGGCGAAGACGAGCTCGAAGCCCCAGCGGCGAAGCGGCTCACCCGATGGCACGCGGCGGAGCCTACACGCTTTGGCGCTCCCGGCTACGGAACCCATACTGCGCGGCGTGAGCAGTGAGCCCAAGAGCGGTCGGAGGGTGTGGCTGGCGTCCGGTGTGGTCGCGGCGTCCGCGGCCGCGTTCCCCATTCATCGCTGGCTGGACGCGCGGGACGTGCCCCCGAGTGGCCGGCGCGGGGACCTTCGACGCGACCCGGCGGGGGTGCTCGATCTGCGCGAGGGCTTCCACTACCGCATCCTCGAGCGCAGCGGCGGGCGCATGAGCGACGGAGGCGTCGTGCCGATCCGCCCCGACGGGATGGCCTGCTTCGACGTGCCGGGCGAAGGCTGGGTGCTCACCCGCAACCACGAGGTGCCGCTGCGTTTCCCCTGCATCGGCGAGCCCGCGTACGACCCCCGCGCGGGCGGTGGCGTGACGCGGCTGATGCTCGATCCACAGACCCTCGAGCGCCGGAGCAGCAACCTGCTCCTGGCGGGCACGGCGATGAACTGCAGCGGCGGCGCGACCCCGGACGGCTGGCTGAGCTGCGAGGAGGCGGTCGACTCCGGGCACGGCTTCGTCTTCCTCTGTGACCCGCGGGCCGAGCGCGCGCAGCCGCCCGTCCGCCTGGACGCGCTCGGCCGCTTCCGCCACGAGGCTGCGGCCTACGACCCCGACAGCGGCGTGATCTACCTGACCGAGGACCGCCCCGACGGCTGCCTCTATCGCTTCGTCCCCCACACGGCCGCGCGACCGTTCGAGGGACGCCTCGAGGCGCTCTCGCTCGGTCCACGCGCGGTCGACACGAGCGGCTGGCCCCGCGGCCGGCGCGCCGAGGTGACCTGGATCGCGCTCGAACACGTCACGCCCGAGGACGACGTGCTCCGGCATCGCGCGCAGGCGCAGGGGGCGGCGTCGTTCAAGCGCGGGGAGGGCGCGTGCGTGTCCGAGGGCGCGCTCCACTTCTGCGCCACCACGGGCGGGCCGATCGGCGCGGGCCAGATCTTCCGGCTCGACGGGGACACGCTCGAGGTGCTGGCCGCCTCGACGGATCGCGCCGAGATGGACATGCCCGACAACGTGACGCTCTCTCCCGACGGCGCGCTCTTCTTCGTCGAGGACGGCCCGGGCCACGACTGCCTCCGCGCGGTCGAGCCGGACGGAGAGGTGGTCACCCTCGCGCGAAACGCCGCGAGCGAGGGCGAGCTGACCGGCGTGTGCTTCAGCCCCGACGGCCGCGCCCTCTTCCTCAACATGCAGGAGGACGGCCTGACGGTCGTCATCGAGGGCGACTTCGCCGCGTTCGCCCCCTCGTGACCGCGCGCGTTCGACTCAGGGGCAGTCGCGGTTGCAGGCGATGACGCCGCCGCCGCACTCGCGTCGCTCCTCGCAGCCTTCGCCGGCCGCCTCGCAGTTGTCGCCGTCGCACCGGAGGAGGCAGCGCGCGTCTTCGTCACAGTCCAGCCGACAGTTGGAGGTGCCCCGGCAATCGAGCTCGCAGTCCGAGCCGTCGCGGCACCGGATGGTCTCGGCGTTCGAGGCGCCGCGCGCGTCGATCATGCAGCGCGCCCCGCCCTTGCACTCCACCTCCACGTTGGAGGCCTCGCGCGCGTCGATCGCGCACTCCCTGTCGGGGCCACTGCAGCGCACGTCCCGGCAGTCGTCCGCGCAGTGGAGCGCGCAGCGGTCGCAGCTCCCCTCGCACTCGCATCGCCCGCCCCCACAGGTCTCCGCGCAGGCGTCGCCCGCGTCCACGCCCGAGTCCGAGGCAGGCGGTGGCCCCGCGTCGGGGGGCGGCGTCATGCCCGCGTCGGGGAGCACGATCTCGACGCATCGCCCCTCCGCGTCGCACGCCTCCGCGGGGCCGCAGCGCGTCGCGTCGCAGGCGCGGAAGAGGTCGAGCGGGACGAACACCGAGCGGCCGAGGAGGAAGCGCGCCTCGATCTCGGCGCGGGTCACCTCTCGGCCGTCGCGCAGGCCGAGGGCGCGCAGGGTCAGCGGACCGAGCGGCCCGCCCTCGTGCACCAGCGTCATGCGCACGGGAGCGCCCGACGTGAGCGCGGTCTCCCGCCGCTGCACGCCGCCCCCGACCGCGGTGGCGTCGACCTCCCAGCGCACCGCGTCGAGCTCCCCCGGCACGTCGCGGTCGGTCTCGGTGCTGACGACGATCTCGGTCACGGCCGCGTTGCAGCCGAGGAGGAGCGTCGCGGTGAGCAGGGTGGCTCTCAATCCATCTCTCCGATCACCACGGGGGGGACATTGCTCATCGTGGGGCTCATGCCGGACGACTCGGAGACGGCCACGCCGATCGCGATCGAGACCGCGATCAGGACGACGGTGCCGGCGCCCGCGAGGATCCAGGGCAAGGCCTCGTCCAGGTCGAATCCGGTGGACGCGTCAGCCGCGGCGCCCTGGTCGTAGGCGAGCGCGGGCGGAGGGAGCCCGGCGGGCATCAGCGCCACCTCGCTCCGCTGGCCCTCTCGGACCTCGCTCTCGGTCCGCGCGAGCACGTGCCCGTCCGCGTCGTGCACCTCGACGACGTGCACACCGGGGTCGAGGGTGAGCGTGGTCGTGCGCGCGCCGATCAGCTGGGCTTCGAGCTGGCCGTCGATCATCAAGCGGGACGACGGCGGCGGTGGGTCGCGAAACATCACCGTCAGCGTCGGGAGCCTGCGCTCGATCGCCGCGAGGCGCTCCCGGGCGACCTCGGCCACGAGCGGGTTGGTGCCCGCGTCGATCAAGGCCCGGAGCAGCGTCGCCGCGTCACGCAGGGACCCGGTGGCGGCGAGGTTGACGGCCAGGCTGAGGTCGAGACGCGCGCTCGGTGTCTCGGCCCGCGCGGTCTCGAGCACGGCGATGGCGGCGCGGTGATCGCCCTCCTGCGCGTGCGCGTCGGCCGTCTGCAGCGCGGCGTCCACCGAAGATTGCGCGTGCCCGACGCTCGCCGTGAGCCAGAGGAGGCCTGCAAGAGAGGTCCAGCGCATGGGGGTCGCTGCAGCAATCGCCGATCCACCGCCATCGCGCCGAGGGCGAGCCACGGAGGCGTGGCGAAGCGCCGCTCGCGGGGCGAACGGCCCCATGCGCTCGTGCCGGATCAACGGAGGCGCGCGAGCTCACGCTCCACGCTCGCTCGGTCGGCCGCGTTGGGCTCCATGGCGAGGTAGCGACGCAGCGCGCGGGAGGCGAGCCGCGTGTCCCCGCTCGCCGACGCCACCAGGCCGATGCCGCGCCACGCGCTCGAGCGGCGACGGTCGGCCTCGAGGGCCTGGCGGTAGAGGCGCATCGCCTGGTCGGAGTGGCCGCGCACGAAGGCCTGGCGGGCCCGGCGCTCGAGCAGCTCCGGCGACGGGCCACGCCGCGCGGCGCGCTCTCGCGTCGAGTCGGTCTCGCGCGCTTCGGTCGACTCACGCTCGGCCTCGGTCGCGGGGGGGCTGCTCTCGGGGGCCGGGGGCTCGACGCCGATCGGCGGCGCCTCGGCCTGCGGTGCGTCGGGCGCCGCGCCGATCTCGGCCGGCGCGCTGAGCATCGCGATCTCTTGCTGCTTGGCGGGCGTCCTCGCCTCGCTCGGCCAGGTCCACGCCGTCAGCAGGGTGACGAGCCCGAGCGCCGCCGCGGCCGTGCCCCAGCGCAGCGCACGACCGTGGTCGCGGGCCCAGGCGACCGCGCGCTCGAAGCCGGCCTCGAGCCCGAGGCCCGTGACGGGACCCTTTGGCGTCGCGAGCCGGCTCAGCTGCACCGCGCACGTGCCGAGGTGGCCGTCCGGGCTCTCGAGGATGGCCGCCCACGCGTCGGCCTCACGCGGGAGCGCGAGCCGGAGCGCCACGCTACGGAGCCCCTCCGCCATCATGAGTGGGTGGTGCCACCGGTCCTTGCGGTCGAAGCACAGCCCCTTGTCGATGACCTGGGCGAGCGCCTCGGGACACCCCGGCGCGAGCGTGCGCACGGGCACGACGGGCTCGCTGGCGATCTTCGCGAAGACGGCGCTCGTCGTCGGGCCGTCGTGCGGCGGCTGGCCGGTGAGGCACTCGAAGAGCACCGCGCTCACCGCGTAGAGGTCGGCGCGCACGTCGAGCTCTTTGCCGCGCACGTGCTCGGGCGACATGTAGTAGGGCGTGCCCAGCACGGTGCCGTCCTGCGTGAGCGTGCGGCTGCCGAGCTCCGCGTTGTTCGTCTTGCTGACCCCGAAGTCGAGCACCTTGGCCATCACCGCCCCGTCGACGGTGCGCTCGAGCATGATGTTCTCGGGCTTGATGTCGCGGTGCAGGATGCCGTGCTCGTTGATGGCGGTGATCGCCGACAAGAGCTGCAGCCCCAGCTCGGTCACCGCGGGGGCGGGCAGCGTGGTCCGCGCGATGAGGTCGGCGAGCGAGGTGCCCTCCACGTACTCCATCACGAGGTAGGGGGAGCCGTCCTCGAGCTCGCCCGCCTCCAACACCTTCACGACGTGTCGATGCTGGAGCTTGGCGCCGAGCCGCGCCTCGCGGCGGAAGCGGGCGCGGCGGGCGGCGCACACGTCCACCTGGGAGACGTGCATGACCTTGATCGCCACCGGGTAGCCGAGCGTCAGGTGCTCGCCCCGGTAGACGACGCCCTGGCCGCCTTCGCCCAGCATCGCGCCGGCGCGATAGCGCCCCACGAGCGTGCCCTCGGCGAGACGCGTGAAGTCGCGCTTGCGCGGGCCGGAGTACCCGTCCGCGGTCTGCGTCCTCTCCATCTCTCTGTCGGCTGCGTTCGTGGCCATGTCGTCCTCCTCTAGCGAGGAGGTGCTGTGCAGCCTTCGTTCCGTCGGGATCCGCGCGGGATGGGAGGTCCGTGCTTGGTGCCTGGCCGCCGCGGGGGGGGCGGTTTGCTACAGCCGCTCGAGCCGCGCGTCGAGCACGCCGGTGTCCGCCGCGGTCACGGTGACGTGCCCGATCTTGCGGCCGGGGCGCGGGCGTTTGCCGTAGAGATGCAGGTGCGCGCCGGGCACGCTCAGGATGCTCTGGGCCGCGGGCGCCTCGCCGATCAGGTTGATCATCGCGCTGACCCCGCGGGGCGCGCAGGATCCGAGCGCGGCGCCCGTGATCGCGCGCAAATGATTCGCGAACTGACTGGTTTCTGCGCCTTCGATTGTCCAATGGCCGCTGTTGTGCACCCGCGGTGCAATCTCGTTGGCCAGCAATTTCACGCCGTCGTCGAAGAGCTCCAGGGCGAGCACGCCCACGTAGTCGAGGTGCTCGAGCAGCGCCTTCGCGTAGCCCTCGGCCGTGGCCTGCATCTCGGGGGTCACGTCGGGCGCGGGCGCGCGCGTGAGCCGGAGCACGCCGCCCTCGTGGCGGTTCTCGACGAGCGGGTACGAGGCGATCTCCCCGTCCTTGCCCCGCACCGAGACGATGGACAGCTCGCGCCGGAAGTCGACGAAGCCCTCGAGGATCTGCGGCACCGCGCCGAGGCCGGTGAAGGCGCCCTCGACGTCGGCGCCATGACGCAAGACACGCTGCCCCTTGCCGTCGTAGCCGAAGCGTCGCGTCTTGAGCACGGCGGGCAGACCGATGAAGCGGGTAGCGGCCTCCATCGAAGCCGCGTCGTCCACGGCCTGGAACGGGACGGTCGGGATGCCGAGCTCGGTGAAGAGGGATTTCTCGTTCAGCCGGTCCGAGGCCACCTCGAGCGCGCGCGGGTTCGGGTGCACCGGCACGTTCTTCTCGCGGAGGAGCTCCACCGCGGCGACGGGCACGTTCTCGAACTCGTAGGTCACGACGTCCACGCGCTCGGCCAGCGACGCGAGCGCGACGGGGTCGTCGTACTCCGCGACGATCGTCTCGGCGACGCTCGCGGCGGGGGCGTTGGCGTCCGGGGTGAGCACGACGAAGGAGTAGCCGAGCGGGTGGCCGGAGAGGGCGAGCATGCGGCCGAGCTGGCCTCCGCCGAGGATCCCGACCCTCATCGCGCCGCGCCCGTGTCCTCGCTCGGATCGGGGTGGGCGAGCACCTTCTCGGTCTGGGCCTCGCGCCACGCGCGGTACGCCTCCCGGAGCGGTGGGTGCTTGGCGCCCAGCATCGCGCAGGCGAGGAGCGCGGCGTTCTTGGCGCCCGAGTCGCCGATGGCCAGGGTGCCCACCGGCACGCCGCCGGGCATCTGCACGATCGACAGGAGCGAGTCGAGGCCGTTGAGGGCGCGGGACTTGACCGGGACGCCGAGCACGGGGAGCGCGGTCTGGCTCGCGATCATGCCCGGCAGGTGCGCCGCGCCGCCCGCGCCGGCGATGATGATCTCGATGCCGCGGCCTTCCGCGCCTTTTGCGTACTCGAAGAGCAGGTCTGGCGTACGGTGCGCGCTCACCACGCGCTTCTCGTACGGGACCCCGAGGGTGGAGAGCGTCTCGCACGCGTGGCGCATGGTGTCCCAATCGGACTTGCTCCCCATCACCACGCCGACCAGAGTCTCGCTCACGCCTGCTCCTTTTGCTGCCCCGGCCTCCCGGACGGCTCCACGACTCGCGGCGTCATCCTACCGATCGGAACGCGGAACGCCAGCCCCATGCACGACCCACGAATGTTCAGCGCAGCTTGTGAACGAAACAGAGAGCCCATCCTCGAGGTGCTCCGCGAGGCGTTGCCCGAGCGCGGGCTCGTGCTCGAGATCGCCTCCGGCACCGGCATGCACGGCGCGTGGTTCGCGCCACGCCTGGGCCCCGCGATCGTCTGGCAGCCCACGGACGCCTCGCCCGAGGCGCTCGCGAGCATCGAGGCGTGGCGCGCGTCGGTGTCGGCCCCGAACCTGCTCCCGCCGCGGCAGCTCGACGTGACCGAGGCGAGCTGGCCGGTCGACGAGGCGGACGCGATCTTCAGCGCGAACATGATCCACATCTCGCCGTGGGCCTGCACCGAGGGGCTCTTCGCCGGGGCCGAGCGCGTCCTCGACGGGGGCGCGCCGCTGGTGCTCTACGGGCCGTTCCTGCGCGACGACGTCGCCACCGCGCCCAGCAACGTCGCCTTCGACGAGAGCCTGCGCGCGCGCAACCCCGCGTGGGGCATCCGCGCGCTGGCCGCCGTGAGCGACGTCGCCGGGCAGCGAGGCTTCGCGCTGGAGGGCGTGGTCGACATGCCCGCCAACAACGTGATCGTCACCTTCAGACGTCAGTAGTCCTCGACGGGCTCCGAGTCCTCCTCGCCCGCTTCGCCCATGTCGTCCGGGTCGTCGTCGTCGCCGACGTCCACGTCGACCGCCGCCTCGCCTTCGGTGAGGTCACCCCCGGCGGAGACCTCGACGTCGCCGTCCTCGGTCCCGGGGTCGTCGTCGACGCTCGCGCCCGCGCTCCCGCAGGCGCCGAGCGCCGCGCTGAGGCCGAGCGCACAGAGGATCTGTTTCCATCGCAACATGTTCGTTCCTTTCGACGGTTCGTGGCGGGCCGCAGATCGCAGCCCGTGACCCGCGCAGCTAGTGCGAGATCCATCCCGGTAGAAGGGGAGCTGGCTCGTCGCGACGCTCCAGGGCGGCGTTGCTCCTCCTCGCCGATGCGGTGCATCGACTCGTCGTCGCGCCTTGCCCTGAAACGCCGGTCCGGCGCCATCTCCACTTCCACCGGTCGGATCTCTGCACTAGCGCCCGCGGCCGGGAGCTCCAAGCCCCTGCGCGCGCTGGACGGGAGTGCCTGGCTCTGCGACGGTGCGCCGCATGATCCGCGGCCTGATCGGTGTGGTGCACCTCGCCCCGCTCCCCGGAGACCCGTCGCTGGGTGCGTCCTTCGACGCGGCCATCGACGCGGCGAAGCGTGACGCGGCGGCGCTCGCCGAGGGCGGCGCGGCGGCCATCATCGTCGAGAACTTCGGCAGCGCGCCGTTCCCCAAGGGGACCCCCGAGCAGCCCACGCCGCCACATCAGCTCGCCGCGATCACCCGGGCCACGCTCGCCTGCGCGGCATACGGCGTCCCGGTCGGGGTCAACGTGCTCCGCAACGACGTGCGCGCCGCGCTCGGGATCGCGGCGGCGACGGGCGCGGCCTTCGTGCGCGTCAATGTGCATGTCGGCGCCTATGTCGCGGACCAGGGCCTGATCGAGGGGCGCGCGTTCGAGACGCTCCGCTACCGGCGCTCGCTCGACGCGGACGGAATCCAGATCTTCGCGGATGTCCGGGTGAAGCACGCCGCGCCGGTCGCTCCGCTCTCGATCGCGACCGAGGTCGAGGACACGCTGAAGCGGGGCCGCGCCGACGCGGTGATCGTGACCGGCGCGGGCACGGGCAAGCCGGTCGACGAGGCGCTGCTGATCGAGGTGCGCGCGGCCGCGGGCGACGCGCCGGTCCTGATCGGGAGCGGCCTGTCGCCCGAGAGCGCGCCGCGGCTCGCCCCCCACGCCGACGCCGCGATCGTCGGCACCTGGCTGAAAGAAGACGGCGACGTGCGCCGGCCGGTCGACCCGGCGCGAGTGCGCGCGATGGCCGACGCGCTCGACGCCCACCTGCGCCGGGGCGCGGGGCCCGGCGACCGATCCTCGGCGCTATAGTCGGACGCGCCCATGGCCTCGCCCCGGAGACACCTCCCCTCGCTCTCGACGCCGATCATCATGGCGTCGATCGCCGTGCCCATCGCGGTGGCGCTCCTCACCGGCTGGACGCTCGTCTTCGCGCGGAACCTCGCGGAGGGCGACGACGTCGCGCAGAACGTCTGGCTCCTCGTGCTGGGCGTCATCGCGTTCATGGCCCTGATGAGCGTGATGATCATGTTCGCGGTCTTCCTCGGGCGGGAGATCCTCGAGGTGCGACGGCAGGACAGCTTCATCGACTCGGTGACGCACGAGCTCCGCAGCCCGCTCGCGTCGCTCAAGCTCGGCCTGCAGACGCTGGGTCGCGAGGGGTTGCCGGAAGAGAAGCGGGAGATGATGCGAAGCATGATGCTCGACGACGTCGATCGCCTGAGCGCGTTCGTCGACGACATCCTCCAGGCCAGCCGGCTCGCGCACGTCCGGGACAAGGTCGGCATGGACCTCGGCGAGGTGCCGCTCCGCGAGCTGGTCGAGGACTGCGTCGAGAACGTCTCCCAGCGCCACCACCTCGCGGACGACGCGATCGAGGTGTGCGTCCCGCCCGAGCTGTCGGTGGTCTCCGACCGCGTGGCATTGACGGTCGTGGTCCGCAACCTCATCGACAACGCGGTGAAGTACTCGGACGAGCCGGTGAAGGTGATCGTGAGCGCCTCGAAGGATCGAAAGGGCGTGCGCATCGACGTCCGGGACAGCGGTATCGGGATCGCGCCGCGCGATCTCAAGCGCGTGTTCCACCGCTTCTACCGGGTGTCGAGCGAAGGCGTGCGCCAGCGGCGCGGGACCGGGCTCGGCCTCTTCGTGGTCTCGGCGCTGGTGCGGAACCTGGGGGGCAAGGTCGAGGCCTCCTCGGAGGGGCTCGGCGCGGGCACCACGATCCGCGTCTCGCTCCCGCAGACCCCCCCGGGCTCGTCACACGATCCTCAGGAGGCGGCGTGAGCGCAGACGAGCTGAAGCTCCTCGTGGTCGAAGACGAGGAGCACCTCGCGGCCGGGCTCAAGCTGAACCTCGAGCTCGAGGGCTACGAGGTCGACATCGCGGGCACCGCGCGCGAGGCGGGCGAGCGCCTGCTCAAGCCCGACGGATACGACGCGATCGTGCTCGACGTGATGCTCCCCGACATCGACGGCTTCGAGCTCTGCAAGAAGCTCAGGCGCAGCGGGAATTACACGCCGGTCATCATGTTGACGGCGCGCAGCTCGGCCGAGGACCGCGTCAAGGGCCTGGAGAGCGGCGCGGACGACTACCTGGTCAAGCCCTTCGAGCTCGACGAGCTCCTGGCGCGCGTGCGCTCGATGGTCCGGCGCCGCCGCTGGGAGCGCAGCTCGGAGGAGAGCCTGCCCACGTCGACGAGGGCGCGCTTCGGGGAGGCGCAGATCGACTTCGAGTCCCACGAGGCGAGCGTCGGCGACACCCGCGTGGAGCTGACCCGGCTCGAGCTGGACCTGCTGCGCTACTTCGTCGACAACCCCGGGCGCGTGCTGAGCCGGGACGAGCTGCTCGAGCAGGTCTGGAAGCTCCGCAACTACTCCTCGGCGCGCACGGTGGACAATTTCATCTCGCGGCTGCGCAAGCACTTCGAGCCGGACCCCTCGAACCCGCGACACTTCCTCTCCGTCAGAGGCGCCGGGTACAAGTTCGTGCCCTGAAGCGCTCGGAATGACACGCGAAAGTCACCAATTACCAAACCGTGACAGACGTTGACCAAACGGTGACCTGGCGCGACCGAACCATGACCGACGCCTGGGACGGCGGCTCCTATGGTTCACATCATGAGCAGCTTCCCGAGCCGAGGCCCCTTCCTCTCGTCGGCTGAAGACGACGTCGTCTCCTCTCTGGTCGGAGAAGCGGTCGGAGAGGCCGAGGGCGCCACCCCCAAGCACCGCTACGAGTGGGGCGCGATGATCCCGTGGTTCCTCACCCACGCCGCCGTGCTCGGCGCCGTGTGGTCGGGCGTGACCTGGGAGTCGCTGGTCGTCATGGCCGGGCTGTTCTTCTTCCGCATCTTCAGCGTCACCGCGTTCCATCACCGCTACTTCTCCCACCGCACGTACTCCACGAGCCGGTGGTTCCAGTTCCTGATGGCCTGGGCGGCGCAGACCAGCACCCAGCGCGGCGTGCTCTGGTGGGCGGCGCATCACCGCGCTCACCACCTCTACAGCGACACCGAGCGCGATCTGCACTCCGCCAAGCAGGACGGCTTCTGGCACTCGCACGTGGGCTGGGTCTTCGCCGACAACAGCGAGACCGACTGGAAGCGCATCAAGGACTTCGCCGAGTACCCGGAGCTGGTCTGGCTCAACAAGTACTGGATCGTGCCGCCCATCGTGACGGGCGTGCTGACCCTCGTGCTCTTCGGCTGGCCGGGCCTCTTCATCGGCTTCTTCGCGAGCCAGGTCCTCGTGTGGCACTCGACTTACACGATCAACTCGCTCTGCCACGTCTGGGGCAACCGCCGCTTCGAGACCAAGGACACCAGCCGCAACAACCTCTGGCTCGCGCTGCTGACCTGGGGCGAGGGCTGGCACAACAACCACCACCACCACATGAACAGCTGCCGTCAGGGCTTCTACTGGTGGGAGATCGACCTGAGCTACTACGTCATCAAGATGATGAGCTGGGTCGGCCTGGTGTGGGACATCAAGGAGCCGTCGGCGCGCGTGCTCGAAGAGGGCCGCCGCCTCGACGCCGAGGCCAAGAGCAGCGCGCGCGAGCGGGCGTCGGCCTAGCCCAGCCGAGCGTCGGAACCTTGACGATCCATGACGATCCGCCGGCCGCTGTCGGCGGATCGTTCCGTTAATGGTGTGGCACGGCGGTTGCCAAGACTCCAGGCATGCCGCTCGTGCCCGAAGCCCTCACCGCGCTCGCCTGCGCCGAAGATCCCACCGTCGCCCGCGAGGCGTTGAAAGCCGCGCGCCGAGCGCTGGGCGAGGAGGCCGCGCGCTACGAGCCGCTGATGGAGCTGCTCTGTCGGCGCGCGACCGAGCTGGCGCGCCTGCGGCGCCTGGCCGGGAGCGACGAGCTGACCGGGCTCGCCAACCGCCGCGCGTTCAAGCTCGCCCTCGACCGAGAGCGTGCTCGGCTCGAGCGCGGAGGGATCGGACCGGCGGTGGTGCTGATCGACCTCGACGACATGAAGTCCATCAACGACGACCTCGGCCACGCGGCCGGCGACGAGGCGCTCCAGCACGTGGCCGAGGCTCTGCAGGAGGCCGTGCGCGGCAGCGACCTGGTGGCCCGCCTCGGCGGTGACGAGCTCGCGCTCCTGCTCCCCGAGACCTGCGCCCAGGGCGCCCGCGCCGTCGCCGAGCGCGCCCGGCGCTTCGTCGAGGCCCGCTCCGTCCGCGGGCGACCCCTGCGCACCAGCGTCGGCTGGGCCGTCGCCTCGCCCGACGAGCCGGACGCGCTCCTCCAGACCGCCGACGCCCGCCTCTACGCCGACAAGCGTCGCCGCCGTCGAGGCCGGAGCCGCTCTCCGTCCGCCGCGGCCTGACTCACGCGTCGCGGGTGCGGACGTGCTCGATGGCCGTGACGAGCTCGCTCGCGCGGCAGGGCTTGCCGACGCGGTGGATGTCCGGCTCCTCGCTCGAGGCGTCGTCGCCGCTGACGAAGACGATGAGGGCGTCGCTGCGGAGCTGGCGCGCGGCGCGGGCGAGCTCGACTCCGGAGAGGCCAGGCATCTGCTGGTCGGTGACGAGCACGTCCCAGTCTCCGCCTTCGACCTCCGCGAGCGCGGTCTCGGGTCCGGCGGGGGTCACGTCGTAGCCGACGTCCTCGAGCATGGCGGCGAGCACGTTGCGGACCTGCGGGTCGTCGTCGACGAGGAGGATGCGCGCCGCGCTGGCGTCGATGTTGGGCAGCTCGTACTCGGCGCTCACGGGCTCGTCTTCGATGAGCGGCATGCGCACCTCGAAGGTGGTCCCCGCTCCGGGCGCGCTCTCGACCCGCAGCTCCCAGCCCTGCTGGGCCGCGATGCCGTGCACGCTCGCGAGGCCGAGGCCGGTCCCCTTGCCGCGCTCCTTGGTGGTGAAGAACGGCTCGAAGATCCGCGCGCGGGTCTCCTCGCTCATGCCCACGCCCTGATCGTGCACGGAGAGCACGACGACGCGCCCGCGCGCCTCCGCGCTGACCTCGACGGTGCCGCCTTCGGGCATGGCGTCGCGCGCGTTGGTCACGAGGTTCAACACGACCTGCTCGATCTGACCGCGGTCGGCGAAGACGGGCAGCTGCCGCTCGGCGCGCAGCTCGAGGGTCACGTGGTCGCCCAGCAGCCGCGGGAGCCACTCGCCCACCTCGCCGATGACGCGGCTCAGATCGAGGGCGCGTGGCTGCCAGGCGTGGCGCTGGCCGAACGCGAGCAGCTGGCGGGTCAGGTCGGCGCCGCGGGTCGTGGCGTCGAGCGCGAGCTTCAGGTAGCGATCCTTGCGATCGGGCGGGGTGCGGTCGCGCTGGGCCACCTCGAGCGCGCCGGCCACGACCTGCAAGAGGTTGTTGAAGTCGTGGGCGATGCCGCCCGCGAGCCGCCCGAGCGCCTCGAGGCGGTGGCCCTCCGCGAGCGCGCGCTCGAGCGCGCCGGCCTCCTCGCGCGCCCGCTCGAAGTACGCCATCAAAACGCCGCTCGGCACGAGCAAGCCCAGGAACGTGCTCAGCGCGTACCCCCACTGCTTGGCCGCCTCGACGTCGCCGAGGAGTGGATACGTCAAGCCGTGCAGCGCCCACAGGCCCATGGCGCTGGCGGCCATGACCCGGCCGAGGCCCGACGCGAAGGCGTTCCACAGGGCCCAGGCGACGAGGCCGCGGATCACGGCGGTCACGGCGGTGACCGGCAGGTGCCACCAGAGAAAGGGGACGTCCTGATAGACGAAGAGGAAGACCATCCAGCACGCGACGCAGAGGAGCGGCAGGCGGAGCCAGGGGTTGGGAGGGCGGCCGCCCACGCGGAACGCGGCCTCGAGCAGCACGCCGAGCGCGGCGACGAAGGTGAAGCCGCCCGCGAAGAAGGTGATGGGCGAGAACTCCGCGAGGGAGAAGAGGTGCCGTACCGCCTCGAGCGTCCACGCGACCGCGAACCAGCTCATGCCCGGGCTGCGCTCCCGCACGTGGAGCGCCCCGAATACGATCGCGGCCAGCAAGTTCGCCAGCGCGACCGAGAGGATGGCGGGGACCGGGTAGTCGGTCACGCCATGGTGTTATCGTGATTCCGCCTCGGGGGCGAGAGTTGACGTCTCAGAAAGCGCGCGCGACGACCTGGACGCCCTCGCGAGGCCGCAACGTGACCAGCGGTTGTGGCGTGACGGTGTGCCCCGGGACGAGCTCGAGGTGGAAGCGTCGCGCCAGGGTGGCGAGGATCAAGACGCCCTCCATCATCGCGAAGCCGTGCCCGATGCAGAGGCGCGGGCCGCCGCCGAAGGGGAAGAACGCGAACCGATCGATCGCCTTCGGATCCGCGAACCGGTCCGGGTCGAAGCCCTCGGGATCGGGCCAGACGTCGGGGTGGCGGTGCGTGACCCAGGGGCTCAGGAAGACGCGGCTGCCCGCCGGCAGGACGTATCCGTCCACCTCGACGTCGGTGAGCGGCGCGCGCGCCATGATCCACGCCGGCGGGTAGAGGCGCATCGCCTCGCGGAAGACTTGCTGCGCGTAGGCGAGCCGGCCGTAGTCGGCCGCGGTCGGATCGCGATCCCCGAGCACCGTCGTGAGCTCCTGACGGAGCTTGCGCGCCACGTGCGGGTGACGACCGAGCAGATAGAAGGTCCAGCTGAGGGCGTTGGCGGTGGTCTCGTGCCCCGCGAGGAAGATGGTCATCACCTCGTCGCGGAGCTGGGTGTCGTCCATGCCCTCGCCGGTGTCCTCGTCGCGGGCCGCGAGCAGCATGGAGAGGAGGTCCCCGCCGTCTTCACCTCGGTCCATGTCGCGCCTGCGCTGGCGGATGATGTCGAACACGGCGTCGTCGAGGACCGCCTTGGCGGCGCGGAAGCGGCGGTTGGCCGGCGTCGGCCAGTCCTCGGGCGGGTCGATGACGCGGGTGAAGCGACGGTTCACCTCGCCGAGCACGTAGGAGACGGACTCGCCGATGCGGTCGGCGTTCTGGCTCGAGGTCGTGCCGAGCAGGGTCTCCTGAACGACCCGCAAGGTGAGGTGCATCATGTCGTTGGAGACGTCGAAGGCCTCCTCGCGGCGCGCGCGCAGCGCCCACTCGTCGGCGAGCTGGCTCGCCGCGGACACGATGTGCTCGCCGAAGCCGTCGATGCGGCGCTTGTGGAACGCGGGCTGGGCGATCCGCCGCTGGCGCAGCCAGAAGGAGCCCTCGCTCACGAGCAGCCCGTTGCCGAGCATGCGCGCCATGTTCTCGCGGCCCTGGATCGGTTTGACGAACTCGCGGTGACGCTCCTGGAGGACGGCGCGCACGAGCCGCGGGTGACAGAGGAGATGTGCGGTGGTTCCGGCGAGGCGCACCCGGACGACGTCTCCGACCTCGCGGCGCCAGCGCAGGAACGACGTCAGGGGATCGCCGATGCCCTCGCGCAGGTGCCCGAGCAGGCGATCGCCTTCCCGGGGGGAGGGCGCGAGCTGGGTCCCGGGAGGGTGCGCGGGCGCGCCGCTCGCGAGCTGGCGGAGAAACTTCTTCGCGCTCTCCTGCCACATCGGACGCAGCAAACCTCGTTGGTCGAGATCGATGCGGTCCGGATGGGCGACGTGCGATTCGGTGCCGACGTTCATGACTCCCCCTGTTCGTCTCTCGTGACGCCCCGCCGCAAGAGCGAGAGCATCTGTTCGTGAATGCGCTGCCGCGAGACACCCTCGTCGCCGATGAGCAGCGAGCGCGTGCGGAGGCCGGTCAGGAAGCTCTCGAGCGTCGCCACCGCGGCCTCGACGTCGAGGTCCTCGCGCAGCACGCCGCGCGCCTGGCCCTCGCGGACCCACGCGCAGCCGAGCGCGTGAAGCCGCCCCTGGAACTCGCGGAAGTGAGGGCGCAGCTCCGGGCTCGGCCCGATCGCCTCGAACATCAGCACCTGGAAGAGCCGACCGATCTGCGGGCGCTCGTCCGCGAAGCGACGCTGCGCCGTCATCATCGCCTCGAGGTCCCCGACGCCGAAGTCACGCTCGCGGTCCGAGGCCGCGCCGATCACGTGGGTCGAGAACGCCTCGAAGCACGTCTCGACCACGGCCAGGAGGAGCCCCTCCTTGGAGCCGAAGTGGAACGGGATCACGCCATGGCTGATCCCGGCTTCCTCTCCGATCGCCTTGAGCGAGGTGGCGCGATAGCCGCGCTCCGAGAAGAGGGCGACCGCGGCGTCGATCACCGCTCGCTTGGTCCGGGCCGATTGCTGGGCTTTCCGCACGGGCTCCACTCTAAGCTTCTATTTTGAACGGTCAACATAGAAGTGGAGACCGTGTGTTAGTGTGCCGACCCGCCGATGCGACGCGTCGCCACCAGCCTGTCCAAAGCCGTCACCCAGCTCGAGGAGCTCTGCCTCGCGTGGGGCATCCTCGGCATCGCCGCGTTGACCATCGGCAACGTGATCGCGCGGACGTTCTTCGGGACCAGCCTCGCGTTCGCCGAGGAGATCAGCCAGTTCCTGATCGTGCTCGTGACCTTCCTCGGCCTCGGCTACGCGGCGGGCAAGGGGCGGCACATCCGCATGACGGCGCTCTACGACCAGCTGCCCGAGAAGCAGCGCAAGGCGCTCACCGTCTTGATCAGCGCGACGACCTCGGCCCTGCTCTTCTACCTGAGCTACCTCGCCGTGCGGTACGCGCTGTCCACCGTGCGCGAGCTGGGCAGCGTCTCGCCCGCCCTCCGCGTGCCGCTCTGGATCGTCTACCTCTCGGCGCCGATCGGCTTCGCGCTGGGCGGCATCCAGTACGCCCTGGCCCTGATCAAGAACCTCACCACACCGGGCGTCTGGCTCTCGTTCGAGGTGAAGGACGAGTACGAAGAGCTGCCGCCAGCGGGGGGGCTCTGATGGGGTTCGCGATCCTCGCCCTGATGCTCGTGCTGCTCTTCCTCGGCTACCCGATGAAGGTGCCGCTCACGGTCGCGGCGCTCTTCGTCGTGACGCTCTGGTTCCCCGGCGCGGCGCCCGAGACGCTCGTGCAGCAGATGATCGGCGGGGTGCAGCCCGCCGCGCTCATCGCGGTGCCGATGTTCATCTTCGCCGCGCAGATCATGACCCAGGGGCAGGCCGCCGACCGGCTGCTCGACATGGTGATGCGATTCGTGGGGCACGTGCGCGGCGGGCTGCCCATCGCGACGGCCGTGAGCTGCACGCTCTTCGGCGCGCTCAGCGGCTCCACCCAGGCCACGGTGGTCGCGATCGGCGGGCCGCTGCGCCCGAAGATGCTCCAGGCGGGCTACTCCGACTCGTTCAGCACCGCGCTGATCATCAACGCGTCGGACATCGCGCTGCTGATCCCGCCGAGCATCGGCATGATCGTCTACGGGGTCGTCAGCGGCACGTCGATCGGCGAGCTCTTCATCGCGGGCATCGGTCCGGGCGTGCTCCTGCTCGTGCTCTTCTGCCTCTACTGCTTCGTCGCCTCCATCCGCATGGAGGTGGAGCCGGAGCCGAAGGCGAGTTGGGCCGAGCGCCGCGCCGCCACGCGTCGCGCGCTGCTCCCGCTCGGCTTCCCGATCATCATCATCGGCGGCATCTACGCGGGCATCTTCAGCCCCACCGAGGCGGCCGCGGTCAGCGTGCTCTACGCGGCCATCCTCGAGATCGCGGTCTTCCGTGAGCTGTCGTTCCGCGATCTGCCCAAGCTCGCGCTCGACACCGGGCTGGTCACGTCGGTCGTCTTCGTGCTCGTCGCGGCGGGCGCGGCGTTCAGCTGGGTGATCAGCTACGCGCAGCTCCCGGCCGAGATCGTCAGCGGTCTCCTCGGGCCCGACGCGGGCTACACGCAGATCATGGCCACGATCGCCGTCGCCTTCTTCGTCGGCTGCATGTTCGTCGACCCCATCGTGGTCATCCTCATCCTGACCCCCATCTTCCACCCGGTGGCGGTCGCGGCGGGCATCGATCCGGTGCTGGTCGGCACCGTGGTGACGCTGCAGGTCGCGATCGGCAGCGCCACGCCGCCCTTCGGCTGCGACATCTTCACCGCGATCGCGATCTTCAACCGGCCCTACCTCGAGATCATCCGCGGCACGCCGCCGTTCATCGCCATCCTCGTGTTGAGCTCGGTCTTGCTCATCGCCTTTCCCGACATCGCGCTCGTCCTGCGCGACCTGGCCTTCGCCGAATGAAGCGACTCGCGATCCTCTTCGTGCTCCTCCTGCTCGGCTGTGAAGCGCAGCCCGAGGGCGAGATCTGGCGCTTCGCCATCGAGGAGACGTCCGGCTCGGTCCAGGACCAGTACGCGCAGCGCTTCCGAGAGATGGTGCACGAGCGCACGAACGGCGAGGTGCGGGTGATCGTCTACCCGTACGGCGCGCTCGGCACGAGCGATCACATCACGGAGCAGCTCCACAACGCGACGCTCGAGCTCGCGATGAGCTCGCCCGGACACCTCGGCAAGCTGATCCCGGAAGTGCAGGCGTTCCTGCTCCACTACCTGCTGAGCGACGATCCCGAGGTCAACGCGCGCGCGCTCCGCGACCCGGCGCTGCGCGCCTTCCTCGACGGGCTCTACGCGGAGAAGGGGCTGTCGTTCCTGACCGCCTTCGGCGAGGGCCGGATGGCGTGGACGACGCGCGAGCCGGTGCGCCGCCCGGAAGACTTCGACGGGATGCGCTTCCGCGTGATGACGTCGCCGCTCCTGCTCGCGAGCTACGAGGCCTACGGAGCGAGCCCCACGCCGCTGCCGTACTCGGAGGTCTACTCGGGGCTGCAGCTGCGCATGATCGATGGACAGGTCAACCCGGTGTTCGCCATCGAGGAGATGAGCTTCTACGAGGTGACCGATCACCTCATCTTCCCGGGGCACGCGGAGTTCGTGACCACGCTCGCCGCCAACCCTGATTGGCTCGAGAGCCTGCCGAGCGAGCGGCGCCGGCTCATCGAGGACATCGTGGACACGCTGCAGACGGAGATCTACGAGGTCCAGTCCGCCCTGGCCGAGGAGCGGCTCGAGGCGATCCGCGCGCGCAGGCCGGAGATGCAGATCGTGACCCTCGACGCCGAGGAGCGCGCCGCCTTCCGCGCGCGCGCGGAGCCGGTGCGCGAGCGCTACGTGGAGATGGCCGGTCCACGTGGGCAGCGCCTGCTCCAGCTCATCGAGGCCGCGGTGCGCCGCGCCGATGGGGCTTTCCCGGCCGACGATTCAGTTGCACAATGAGGGTCGGTGACCGCCCATGAGGTGAAAGGGGTCTGGTTCATCACCGCCCGGGCGGAGGTGGAATCGACGTTCGGCAAGGACGCCCTCGAGGTGCTGGTCGAGTCGGTCCCGTCGAAGCACCGCAAGATCATCGCCGAGCCCCTCACGAGCGAGTGGTATCCGGAGGAGGCGCTGCAGGCGTGCCTCCGATCGCTCCGGCTGGATCTCATGCGGGGAGAGTCGACCCGCTTCGCCCAGTTCCTCGAGCGATGCACCGAGCGAGGCGTGGGCACGTTCTTCTCCGCGCTGCTCCGGATGAGCACGCCGCGCTTCGTGCTCGGCCAGGTGCCGACGATGTGGAGGCACATCCGGCGCGGCCCCGGCTTCGTCGAGGTGGAGCACGGTGAGCACCAGTCGGTGCTGCGCTACCAGTCGTTCCCGTACTTCGACGATCCGATCTACGAGGAGCTGACGGTAGCCAGCGTCGGGGCGGTGTTGCGCGTCTGCACGAAGTCGGAGCCCGACCTGACCGTGGACCGCGTCACCCACGACGCGCTCGATCTCCGCGTGCGCTACTGAAGCGTTCAGGCCGGCGGGACCAACGAACGCCGGGCCGCGACCAGGCGCGGCGAGACGGCGTCGTCGGGGCACGCGGGCCCGTTCAGGAGCGCGTCCATCAACTCGAGCGCCAGCTCTGGCTCCCCCGTCTTGGCGAGGAGGCGCAGCACCCGCTCCGCGAGGATGGCGCTCCGCGCAGGGATGGGCTGGCGGAGATCGGCGAGGATGGCCCAGGCGCGTCGAACGTGATCGGCGACGAGCTCTCCGTCGGCGCACCGCGTCGCTTCGAGCTGCGCGAGCCAGAGCTCCGCGTCCACGGTGACCCTCGCGTTGTCGCTCGCGCTCGCCCACTCGCTCGCGCGCTCGAGGTGCATGCGGGCGTCGTCGTGGCGACCACGCCCGACCGCGACCGCACCCGCCATCATCGTCAGCTCCGCCTTCTCGTTCACGGGCAGCGCCGGCCGCTCGAGCGCCTCTCGCAGGAGGCCCTCGGCCGTTCGGTGGTCGCCCGACTTCAGCAAGAGCTCCGCCGCGTGACGAGCGAGGCGCGCGCCCGCGCGGCTGACCGCCTCCTCGCCGTCGAGCGCCGCGTGGCGGATGCGGTTGAGCCCGCGGGTCAGCGCCTCGAGCGCGCCCGACAGCTCCTTCCGCTCCACGCACACACGCGCGAGCATGTCGAGCAGGAGAACGGCCGTGCTCAGGTCCCCCGCGTGCGCGGCGTGCTCGGCCCGCAGCTCGAGGGGCGCCCCGGTGGAGGCGTACCAGGCGAGGGCGCCGTCGTGCAGCTGCTCGCGCTCGCCCGACTCGATCGCGCTCTCGACCCGGTCAGCCATGTCCGGGTCGACGAAGACGAGCTCGCCCTCGACGCGCTCGAGCAAGCCACGCGCCGCGAGCCGGTCCGGCTCTCCCGCGAGCGGGCGCTCGAGCACCGCCTCCACCGCCTCGACCCGGCAGCGCCAGCCCAGGACGGCGGCCGCGTGCAGGACCTGGCGGGCGCCCTCGTCGAGGTCCTCCTCGAGCTCCAGCGCGCGCGGCGGGACGCCGAGCTCGGGGTGAAGCAGGCGCGTCACCGCGCCCGGCAGGTCGCGCGGCTCGGTGGGCGCGCGGAAGATGACGCGCGCGACGCCGAGCTTCGCCAGCTCCGCGAGCACGGCCTGGCTCCGCCCGCAGAGCCGATGCGCGCGATCCACGATGATCGCCGCGTTGCCCTCGGGCGCCGCGACGAGCAGCGCCTCCGCGACCTGCTCGGCCACGTCCGCGAGGGGCGGGGAGGTCTCGCTCTCCAGCCGGGCCAGCCAGGGGATCGCGAGATCCCGCGCGTCGGTCTCGGCCAGCTCGCCGAGCAGCTCGCGCACCGCGTGCCAGGGCACGCGCGCCCGGCTGGGATGGCTCGCGGTCTCGATGAGGAGCCGGCCCTCGGAGCGGCACGCGACCCGGCAGCGATCGAGCAGCTCGCCCGAGCGCTCCAGCAGCACGATCAGGCGCAGGGAGTGGTCGGTCCAGAGCGCGTCGAGATCGTCGAGCACGGCGCGACCGCCCGCGGGCACACCCGCGAGGGTGGCGCCTCCGGCCGCGGCCCGCGGGGTCCGGCGACGGCGGGTCGCTCTGCGACCGCACACGGGACAGATCACGCGGCTCGAGTCGAGCGAGGCGCCGCACCCGCGGCAGCACGTGCCGCTCGAGCGGCCGTCGAACGTGTCGGGGACGGGCGCGCCGGGCACCGGGCATCCACAGCCCTGGCAGAAGCTCGCGTCGGCGGTCAGGTGCACGCCGCACGCTGCGCACTCGCTCGAGCTCCCCGATCGTGAGACTGCCTCGCGCACTCCGCTTCACCCCCCTCGACGCCCGAGAGCATACCGCCATTGGCTGCGCATGGAACGTACAGCAGGCCTTTTTCGGCCAGCGGCATGAATTCCCGTTCAATGGCGGGCGTTTTGTCCCTGTTTCTGGGTACGCTGGGACCATGACACCCCGGGCGGCGATCGTCCTGCTGTTTCTGGCAGCGGCCTGCGGCGCGGCGGGCGCGCGTCCGGCTGGACCGCAGGAGCGCGGCGCCATCGACGCGGTGATCGACGGCTGGCACGCCGCGGCGGCCCGATCCGACGAGGACGCCTACTTCGCGCTGATGACGCCCGACGCCATCTTCCTCGGCACCGACGCGACGGAGCGCTGGACCCGGGACGCGCTGCGGGCCTACGCGCACCCGCACTTCGCGGTCGGCAACGGCTGGGTGATGCGCGCCACGCGTCGAGACGTCTACGTGCAGGGCGACGTCGCCTGGTTCGACGAGGACCTCGAGACCGAGAACCTCGGCCCCGCCCGCGGCAGCGGCGTCCTGCGCCGCACCCCCGACGGCTGGCGCCTGGCCCACTACAACCTCGCCATCACCGTCCCCAACGATCGCTTCCACTCCGTGCGCGAGCTGCTGCGCGCCCCCGAGTGAGCCGTCAGGCCGCGCGGGGAGAGGAGGGGAGGGACGAGACGCCCATGAGGTGCGCGTCGACGGCGCGGGCGGCCTCGCGACCCTCCCAGATGGCCCAGACGACCAAGCTCTGACCGCGGCGCGCGTCGCCGCAGGCGAAGACGTCGGGGGCCGACGTGGCGAAGTCCTCGAGCGCCGCGGTGACGTTGCCGCGGGCGTCGGTCTCGAGCGGGGCGCCGGCGACCGCGAAGCCGTCGTGGACCTCGGGGTGCACGAAGCCCATCGCGAGGAGGCACAGATCACACTCGAGGGTGGTCTCGCTGCCCTCGACCTCGCGCATCTTGCGGCGGCCGTCGTCGTCCTCGAACCACTCGAGGCGCACCACGCGGAGGCGCTTCAGCTTGCCGCCTTCGCCTTCGAACGCCTTCGTCATGATGGACCACTCGCGCTCGCCGCCCTCCTCCTGGCTGCTCGAGGTGCGCATGATCATCGGGAACTCGGGCCACGGCTGCGCCTCGTCGCGGCTCTCCGGGGGCCGCGGCATCAGCTCGATCTGGGTGACCGACGCCGCGCCCTGACGCAGCGACGTGCCGAGGCAGTCGCTGCCCGTGTCGCCGCCGCCGAGGATGACGACGTGCTTGCCCTTGGCCGAGATCGGATCCGGGATCGGGTCGCCCGCGTTGGCCTTGTTCTGACGCGTCAAGAAGTCCATCGCGAAGACGACTCCGTCGAGCTCTCGCCCCTCGATGGGCAGGTCGCGCGGCGCGGTCGAGCCGATCGCCAGCACCACCGCGTCGTGCTCGGCGCGCAGCGCGTCCATCTTCACGTCGACGCCGACCTCGACCTCGGTGCGGAAGACCACGCCCTCGGCCTCCATCTGCGCCACACGTCGCTCGATGTGGTGCTTCTCCATCTTGAAGTCCGGGATGCCGTAGCGCAGCAGGCCGCCGATGCGATCGGAGCGCTCGTAGACCGTGACCGCGTGGCCGGCGCGCGCGAGCTGCTGGGCGCAGGCGAGGCCCGCGGGGCCGGAGCCCACCACGCCGACGCTCTTGCCCGTCTGCACCTCGGCCGGCTCGGGATGGACCCAGCCCTCTTCCCAGGCGCGGTCCGCGATCTCCATCTCGATGTGCTCGATGGTGACCGGGTCGTCGTTGATGTTCAGCACGCAGGCCTCCTCGCAGGGCGCGGGGCAGATGCGGCCGGTCATCTCCGGGAAGTTGTTCGTGGCGTGCAGCGACACGATCGCCTCGTGCCAGCGATCCCGGTAGACCAGGTCGTTCCAGTCGGGGATCGCGTTCCCGAGCGGGCAGCCCTCGTGACAGAACGGGATGCCGCAGTTCATGCAGCGCGCGCCCTGCTCCCGCGCCTCGATCACGGGCAGGTGGCGCTCGAACTCGCGAAAGTCCTTCACGCGCTCGTCGACGGGGCGCCGCTCGGGCAGCGTGCGCTCGTGCTCCAGGAAACCGGTGGGCTTGCCCATGTCAGGCGGTCCTTCCTGCGTGCGAGGTCGAGCGGCGCAGGTCGCCGCGCTCCGTCAGCACGCGCTTGTATTCGGTGGGCATGACCTTCACGAAGCGGCGGCTCTCCTTCTTCCAGCCGCTGAGCACGCGCCACGCCAGCGCGCTCATCGTGCGCTCGTAGTGGCGGTGCACGAGGCTCCGCACGAAGGCGAGGTCCTCGGAGGTGAGCGACTCGAGCTCGACCATCTCCTTGTTGACCCGGCTCGCGAAGCTGGCGTCGACGTCGAGCACGTAGGCGATGCCGCCGCTCATGCCCGCCGCGAAGTTCCGGCCCGTGGTGCCGAGCACGATGACGCGGCCGCCGGTCATGTACTCGCAGCCGTGATCGCCCACGCCCTCGACCACCGCGTGCGCGCCGCTGTTGCGGACGCCGAAGCGCTCGCCGGCCATGCCGCGGATGAACACCTCGCCCTTCGTCGCGCCGTAGAGGCTGACGTTGCCGATGATGATGTTCTCCTCCGGCGGGAAGTCGGAGCCCTCAGGCGGGTAGACCACCAGGCGGCCGCCGCTCATGCCCTTGCCGAAGTAGTCGTTGGCGTCGCCCTCGAGGGTCACGTCGAGCCCGTCGGCCAGGAACGCGCCGAAGGACTGACCCGCCGAGCCCGTGAAGTGGATGCGCACGAGGCCGTCCGGGAGCGGCGCGTCGAGCCTCGCGATGCGCGAGCTGAGCATCGTGCACGCCGTGCGGTGCACGTTGCGGATCGGCATCCGGATCTCCACCGGCTCGCCGCGCTCGAGGGCCGGCCGCGCCTGCTCGATGAGCACGGTGTCCATCGCCAGCTCGAGCTCGTGGTCCTGCTCCTTGATGGCCCGGATGGGGTGCTCGACCGCCGGCTGGTGCAGCAGCTTCGAGAGATCGAGGTGCTTCGCCTTGGGGTGCTCGATGTCCTGGCGCGGCTTCAGCCAGTCCACGCGGCCGATCAGCTCGTCCATCGTGCGCACGCCGAGCGACGCCATGATTTCGCGCACCTCCTGGGCGACGAAGGTCATGAAGTTGATGACGTGCTCGGGCTGCCCCGCGAAGCGCGCGCGCAGCCTCGGGTCCTGCGTGGCCACGCCCACCGGGCAGGTGTTGAGGTGGCAGACGCGCATCATGATGCAGCCCATCGTGATGAGGCTGATCGAGCCGAAGCCGTACTCCTCCGCGCCGAGCAGCGCGGCCATCACCACGTCCCGGCCCGTCTTGAGCTGGCCGTCGGTCTCGAGCTTCACGCGCCCGCGCAGGTCGTTGAGCACGAGCGTCTGCTGCGTCTCGGCGAGGCCGATCTCCCACGGGCTGCCCGCGTGCTTGATCGACGTGAGCGGCGAGGCGCCCGTGCCGCCCGAGCCGCAGCTGATCAAGATGACGTCCGCCTTCGCCTTGGCCACGCCGGCCGCGATGGTGCCGACGCCGACCTCGCTCACGAGCTTGACCGTGATGCGCGCGTCGGGGTTTGCGTTCTTCAGGTCGAAGATGAGCTGCGAGAGATCTTCGATGGAGTAGATGTCGTGGTGCGGCGGGGGGCTGATGAGCCCGACCCCCGGCGTCGAGTGGCGCACCTTCGCGATCTTCTCGTCGACCTTGTGGCCGGGGAGCTGACCGCCCTCGCCGGGCTTGGCGCCCTGGGCGATCTTGATCTGGATCTCCTCGGCCGCGTTCAGGTACTGGATGGTCACGCCGAAGCGGCCCGAGGCGACCTGCTTGATCGCGCTCCGGCGCCAGTCGCCGTTCTCCTCCGGCACGAAGCGCGCGTCGTCCTCTCCGCCTTCGCCGCTGTTCGAGCGCGCGCCGATGCGGTTCATCGCGATCGCGAGGCTCTCGTGCGCCTCGGCGCTGATCGAGCCGAAGCTCATCGCGCCGGTCTTGAAGCGGCGCACGATCTCGCTCGCCGGCTCGACCTCCTCGAGCGGGATGGGCTCGCGGCCCGGCGCGAGCTCGAGCAGGCCCCGGATGGTGCTCTTGTCGGCGCTCTCGTTCGCCTTCTTGCTGAACTTGCGGAACTTCTCGAAGTCGCCGCTCCGCACCGCGTGCTGCAGGGTCGCGAGCGTGGTCGGGTTCCACATGTGGTGCTCGCCGCGGCGGCGGAACTGGTAGCTGCCGCCCGGGTCGAGCTGCTCCTCCACCACGTCGAGCCGCACCTTGCGCCACGCCTCCTCGTGCCGCGCGATCGCCTCGGCCGCGATGACGTCGAGCCCCACGCCGTCGAGGTGCGTGGGGGTCCCGGTGAAGTGCCGGTCCACGAAGGACTGGCTCAGCCCGAGCGCCTCGAAGATCTGCGCGCCGCGATAGCTCTGCAGCGTGGAGATCCCCATCTTGCTCATCACCTTGAGGATGCCCTTCTCGACCGCCTTGACGTAGTGGCGGTGCGCCTCCTCGACGCTGACCTCCTCGACGATCTTCTCGCGCACGAGCGCGCTGATCGACTCGTACGCGAGGTACGGGTTGACGCCCCCCGCGCCGTAGCCGATGAGCAAGCAGAAGTGCATGATCTCGCGCGCCTCGCCGCTCTCGACGATGAGGCCACAGTTCTTCCGCAGCCCGGCGCGGATGAGGTGGTGGTGCACCGCGGAGACCGAGAGCAGGCTCGGGATCGGCGCCCGGTCTCGCCCGTGACCGCGATCGGAGAGGATGAGCAGGGTGCCGCCCTGCTGCACCGCGCGCTCGGCGTCCCGACAGAGCCGCTCGAGCGCGATGCCGAGGCCCTTCGGCCCCGCGTGCGGGTCGAAGAGCGCGGTCAGCGTGTGGGCGCGCAGGCCCGGCCGATCGAGCGCGCGGATCTGCTCGAGCTCCTCGTTCTCCAGGATCGGGCCGTGGAGCTGGAGCTTGCGGCAGTGAAGCGGGCTCTCCTCGAAGAGGTTGCTCTCCGGCCCGAGGGTGGTGCGCAGCGTCATCACCAGCTCCTCCCGGATCGGATCGATCGGCGGGTTGGTGACCTGCGCGAAGAGCTGCTTGAAGTAGTTGAAGAGCAGCTGCGGCCGGTCGCTCAGGACGGCGAGCGGCGTGTCGTTGCCCATCGAGCCGATGGCCTCTTTGCCGTCCTTCGCCATCGGCGCCATGAGGATGCGGAGATCCTCCTTGGTGTAGCCGTGCGTCATCTGTTGACGTCGCAGGCCGCTCGGATCGAGCGGGGGCGGGACGGAGCCGCGGGGCGCGGGCGGGACCTCGCCCATCGTCACGATGCTCTCGTCGAGCCAGCGCTGCCACGGGCGGCGCGTCGCCTCTTCCTCCTTGATGATCGCGTCGTCGACGATCACGCCCGCGTCGGTGTCCACCAGGAACATGCGGCCCGGCTGGAGGCGGTTCTTGGCGCGCACGTTGTCGGGCGGCACGTCGAGCACGCCGGCCTCGCTGGCCATGATGACGAAGTCGTCCTTGGTCACCGTGTAGCGCGCGGGGCGCAGCCCGTTGCGGTCGAGCACGGCGCCGATCTGCTTGCCGTCGGTGAAGGTGATGCAGGCCGGCCCGTCCCAGGGCTCCATCAGGCACGAGTGGTACTCGTAGAACGCGCGCCGCTCGGGGGGCATCGAGGCGTGCTTCTGCCAGGCCTCGGGGATCATCATCATGATCGCGTTCGGCAGCGAGCGGCCGGTGTGCACGAGCAGCTCGAGCACGTCGTCGAACATCGCGCTGTCGGAGCCGCGCGGATCCACCACGGGGAGGATCTTCTCGATGTCCTCGCCGAAGATGGGCGCCTCGAGCACGGGCTCGCGCGCCTTCATCCAGTTGACGTTGCCGCGCAGGGTGTTGATCTCGCCGTTGTGCGCGATGCGTCGGTAGGGGTGCGCGCGCGACCAAGACGGGAAGGTGTTGGTGCTGAAGCGCTGATGCACCAGCGCGAGCGCGGTCTCGGTGCGCGCGTCCGCGAGGTCGGCGTAGTAGCTCGGCAGCTGCTCGGGCGTGAGCAGCCCCTTGTAGACGATGGTCCGGCGCGAGAGCGAGCAGAGGTAGGGGTACTCGTCCTCCTCGAGGCCGCGTCGCTGCGCCTCGTTCTCGATGCGCTTGCGGATGACGAAGAGCTTGCGCCCGAGCGCGTTCGGGTCGGCGGTCAGGGTCCCCGGGCCGACGAAGAACTGCTTGATGACCGGCATCGTCGCGCGCGCGTTCGGGCCGCACGCCGTCAGATCCACGGGCACCGGGCGCCATCCGAGCAGGTCCTGCTGCTCCTCGTGCACGATCTCCTCGATCAGCGCCTCGACCTGCTCGCGGAGGTCGTCGTCGGAGGGCAAGAACACCATGCCCACGCCGTAGACGCCCGGGCGGCGAGGCAGCGTGAAGCCGAGCCGCTGCGCCTCTGCGCGGAAGAGCCCGTGCGGCAGCTGGATGAGCAGGCCCGCGCCGTCGCCGGTCTGCGGATCGCTGCCCTCCGCGCCGCGGTGCTCGAGGTTCTCGAGGATCTGCAGCGCCTTCTGGATGACGGTGTGGCTGGGCTCGCCGCGCAGATGCGCGATGAACCCGACGCCGCAGCTGTCGTGCTCGTGGTCGGGACGGTAGAGGCCGCGGTCTCGGGCGCGCAGCCTGATTTCGGGAGGCACGTAGGGCATCGGAGGATCCTCTCGCGCGGTTCAGCTGGCGCGTCGCGAACGGGTGCGCTTGGGCGTCGGCATCGACTCGAGCTCGGCGAGCGAGACGCGGGATCGCTCGCTCGCGGTCGAGAGCACGACCATGGTCTCGGTGCGGGTCACCCCCTCGACTTCGCGCAGCGCGCTGATCACGCGCTCGAGCGAGGCGGTGTTTCGGGTCTTCACCTTCAGCAGCAGGGTGTGGCCCCCCGTGATGTGGTGACACTCCTGGACCTCCGGGCGCGCCCCCAGCTCGCTGAGGAAGCGCTCGATGTCCTTGGGATAGTTGATCGACACGCCGATGAAGGCGGTGATGTCGAGCCCCACCTCCTTGGCGTGGACCGCGGCGTGGTAGCCGGTGATCACCCCGGCCGCCTCGAGCTTGCGGACCCGCTCCATGACGGCAGGCGCGCTGAGGCCCACCCGGTCGCCGAGCTTGTTGAGCGGGGTCTTGCAGTCGTCCTGGAGCGCGTCGAGCAGCTCCCGGTCGATGGGGTCCAGGGCGGTGGTCACGATGCGAAATCTGACGTCTGTGACGCAGCGTGTCAACAACGATCTTCTGTCAAGTGGGCGTATGACCTAATGAGATTAGGTTGAGGGCGGGCTGCTGGTCATCCCCTACGCCCTGTCGGGCCCACACCACATGAACCCCGTACCGGGCGCGTCAATCACCAGGCCGGGGACCTGGCACGACCTTTCCAAAAGGGAACGACGCCCGGCCGGGAGCCGCGTGAATGCTCCCCCGACCTGCTCGATCGTGGTTCCCGGCCGGTCAATCTCCCCGCGTGCTAGTGTGACCCCCTCGGGGACCCCCTTGGCCGACGACGCGCACATTCGGACGGCGGAGTCCAAGCTCGCAGCGCTCCGAGCCGGCTACGGCGTCGCGCTCCGGGCCAAGCTCGAGGAGATCGCGAGCCGGCTGGCCGAGGGCGAGCGAGACGAAGCCAAGGGGCTCGCCCACAAGGTGCGCGGCACGGCTGGATCCTATGGGTACGCCGAGGTCGGGCTGCTCGCGGGCCGGCTCGAGGACGCCCTCGAAGCGGGTGAGGACGTCGTCGAGATCGCCGCCGCGCTGGTCGAGCAGGGCGCCGCGATCGAGGTGCCGGAGCACGACGCGTCGGAGGAGCCGACGGGCCCGGCGGTCCTCGTGCTCGAGCCGGACGAGGCGGTCCGTCGACGCTGCCTGGAGTCGACGCGGCCCGGGCCGCGGGTGCGCTTCGTCTCGGACGCGATGGAGGCGCTCGAGGCCGCGATGGATGAGGCGATCGTGGGGGCGGTCTTGCCGGCGGGAGGCGGCGCGCGCGGCGGCTTCGCCCTCGCTCGCAGCCTCCGGACGCTGGAGGGCCTCGCCGCGCTCCCGATCGCGTTCACCGGCGTCGACGAGACGGTGGAGGCGCGCGTGAAGGCCGTGCACGCAGGCGGCCGCGTGCTCTTCGGCGAGGGGGTGGGGCCGGGCGTGCTGCGCGTGCTCGACGAGGTCTTCTCCGAGCCGGACCGCGAGGTCCCGACCGTCCTGCTCGTCGACGACGATCCGGACATGGGCGGCGTCGTCCGGCCCATGATCGAAGGGCGCGGCTGGGGCTTCGAGCACCTCGTCGACGCCACGCGCATCTTCGAAGCCGTGGCCGCGCACCGCCCCGAGGCGATCCTCCTCGACGTGCAGATGGAGCCGACCGGCGGCTTCGACGTCTGCCGGGCCCTCCGCGCGAGCGCGCCCCACCGCGAGCTGCCCATCCTGTTCCTCACCGCGAACGCGTCGCAGGAGGTGCGGGTGGCCTGCTTCGAGGCGGGCGGCGACGACTACCTGCAGAAGCCCGTCCTGGCGAACGAGCTGCTCGCGCGGCTCGAGGTGCGCATCGAGCGCCTGCGGCTGCTGCGGGAGCGGGCGCGCCGCGACGCGCTGACCGGGTTGGACATGCGCGGCGCCGCGTACGAGGCGCTCGAGGCGGCGCTCGCGCACGCGGCGCGTCACGCGCGGCCGCTGGCGGTGGCGCTCCTCGATCTCGACCACTTCAAGCGCATCAACGACGAGCTCGGTCATGGGGTCGGCGACCGCGTGCTCGCGGCGGTCGGCAGCATGCTCCGCGCAGAGCTGCGCCCGAGCGACGTCAGCGGACGCTGGGGGGGCGAGGAGATCGTGCTCGCGCTGCCCGAGACCGGCCCGGATGAAGGCAAGGCCGCGGTGACCCGCCTGCTCGAGGTGCTCCGCGCGTCGGTGATCCAGGGGGTCTCCGATCGGGAAGTGACCTTCAGCGCCGGCGTGTCGTACCTTTCGGTCGATGGAGACGATCTACGGACGTTGCTGAGGAAAGCCGACACCCGGCTCTACGCGGCGAAGGCGGCCGGCAGGGCGCGGGTGGTCGACACCGATCCGGAGCGCACCCAATGAAGCAGCCAATGAGGCAGCAGGTGAACACCCCATGAGGCACTGCTCGGAATGTGGCGCAGTAAGCCCCAGCTCGGCGACGACGTGCGTCGTCTGCGGGGACGAGCTCTCCGTCCAGCTCGGCAAAGAGCTGGTCGACGGCCGCTACCTCACCCAGCACGAGGTGGGGCGCGGCGCGATGGGCGTGGTGTGGCAGGCCGAGGACGTCGCGCTCCAGCGCCCGGTCGCGCTGAAGTTCCTCGCGCCGCGCTACGTGCGGCGTCCTCAGGCGCTCCGACGCTTTCAGCGCGAGGCGGCCGCGCTCGCCTCCATCCGCTCCGACCACGTCGCGCAGGTCTACTCGTTCGGGATCGACGGGCAGTCCTTCTTCTTCGCCATGGAGCTCGTCCTCGGGCAGAGCTGCGACCGGATCATCGACCAGTACGAGCGGAACCGGGCCCACGTGCCGATCCACCGCGCGCTCGTGATCTTGCGCGAGGTGGCGCTCGGGCTCTCCGCCGTGCACGCGGCCGGGATCGTCCACCGCGACGTCAAGCCGGACAACGCCGTGGTCGAGCGCGGGAGCGGCCGCACCGTGCTGGTCGACTTCGGCCTCGCCGCCCCCGAGACGGGCTCGCGCGACAGCGGCACGGTCGGGACGCCGGCGTACATGGCGCCCGAGCAGATCCGCGGCGGAGAGCGGATCAGCCCGCGCACCGACGTCTACGGGCTCGGCTGCACCGCGTTCCATCTGCTGACCAACCGGCTCGTCTTCGAGACCGACAAGGTGCCCGAGATGCTCCAGCAGCAGCTCGAGAAGGCGCCTCGCAGCCTGTCGGCGCTGCGCCCGGAGCTGGCGCCGCTCGACAGCGTGGTGGCGCGCGCGCTCGCCAAGGATCCGGCCGAGCGGTTCGCGTCCTGCGCGGAGATGGCGAGCGCGATCGAGATCGCCGGCGCGCGCTGGCTCAGCCGGCCCGAGCCGATCGTGGCCGAGCCCACCCTGGAGGACGCGGTGCCGGTCGCGGCGCGCATCCTCGTGGTGGACGACGACGACGACTTCGCCAAGCTCTCGGTGCGCGCGGCGCAGCTCGCGTTCTTCGGCACCGCGGCGCGGGTGGCCCGCGCGAAGACGGGGGAGGAGGCGCTCGCCAACGCGTCGCGCAAGCCTCCTTCCCTCGTGCTCCTGGACTATCAGATGCCCGGCATGGACGGCGTGGAGACGCTCTCCCGCCTCCGCGAGCTGCCGGGCGCGAGCCGGACGCGGGTCGTGGTCATCAGCGCCACGGCGGGCGAGGAGGAGCGCTGGCGCTTCGACGCGCTCGGCATCGACGGCTTCCTCAAGAAGCCGATCGAGCTCCGCGAGCTGGTCGACGTGATCACCGCCATCGGGCGCGCGCGCGGCTGGATCCCGGTCGACGAAGACGAAGCGGCGCAGTGAAGAAGCCTGATCCGCACCCCCGTGAGGTCGAGCGGCTGCTGGCGCTCGAGTCCTACGACGTGCTCGACACGCAGGCCGAGGACGCCTTCGACGACATCGTCCAGCTCGCCGCGCACATCTGCGGCACACCGATCGCGCTGGTCTCGCTCGTGGACGAAGGGCGGCAGTGGTTCAAGGCCCGGGTGGGGCTCGCCGCGCCGGAGACGCCGCGCGAGGTGGCCTTCTGCGCCCACGCCATCCACCGGCCGGAGGTCATGGTGGTCGAGGACGCGCGCGACGACGAGCGCTTCCACGACAACCCCCTCGTGACCGGGGACCCCAACGTCGTCTTCTACGCGGGGGCGCCGCTCGTCACCGACGACGGGCTCCCGCTGGGCACGCTCTGCGTCATCGACGAGAAGCCCCGTCGACTCGACGGCAAGCAGCGGTTGGCGCTCGCGGCGCTGAGCCGCCAGGTGATGCGTCTCCTGGAGGCGCGCGCGCGCAACCTCGAGCTCGCCGACGCGCACCGGGCGCTGGCGCTGAGCGAGGCTCACTTCCGCGTCTTGACCGAGGTGGCCGAGGAGGGCGTCGCGCTCGTCCAGCACGGCCGCGTCATCGACTGCAACACCGCGCTCGAGCAGATCCTCGGCCGGCAGCGGTCGGAGCTGATCGGGATGGAGCCGTCGCAGGTGGTCGTGCCCACGGAGTCGACGCGGGTGGCGCGCAAGATCCGGGAGGGAGAGCAGGGCTCCTACGACACGTGGATCCGGCGCCCGAACGGCACGCAGCTCCCGGTGCGGGTCACGGCGCGACAGCTCGATGAGCAGACGCGCGTGACCCTCATCCGCGATCGCACGGAGGAGGAGCAGCTCGATCGGCTCAAGGACCAGCTCATCTCGACCATCAGCCACGAGCTGCGAACGCCGCTGACGTCCATCCGCGGCGCGCTCGGCCTCGTCGACGGCGGCGCGGCGGGGGAGCTGACCGAGCGCGCGGCCCAGATGGTGCGCATCGCCAAGCGCAACAGCGATCGGCTCGCGCGCCTGGTCGATCAGATCCTCGACGCGGAGCGCCTCCGGAGCGGGCACCTGAGCATCGACATGGCGCCCCATCGACCGGTCGCGCTCGTGGAGGAGGCGGTCGAAGATCTCGGGCAAGCGAGCCGCCTGGAGATCGACGACACGCTCCCGGCCGAGGCCCGCGTCCAGGTCGACGGAGATCGCATCGTGCAGGTGCTCACCAACCTGCTGGCCAACGCGTTCAAGCACGGCCCGGACGACGCGCCGGTCACCGTGCGGCTGCGGCCGGGAGAGGACGACGCGGTGCGCTTCGAGATCATCGACCGCGGGCCGGGGATCCCGCTCGAGGATCGAGCCCGGCTCTTCCAGCGCTTCACCCAGCTCGACGCGACCGACGCGCGCGCCAAGGGAGGCAGCGGGCTCGGTCTCGCCATCTCCAAGGCGCTGGTCGACGCGCACGACGGCGAGGTCGGCGTGGCGTGTCCGCCCGACGGCGGCTGCGTCTTCTGGTTCGAGCTTCCGTCGGTGTGAGCCCACGGGCTGTGGGGTGGGCCCGACGCCCCGAGCTGTCACCGGCCCAGGACGCGGCGGCCGGGCTCATGGCATGGGGACTGCTCTACCTCGCCCGATGCCGACCGGATCACCGCAGCTTGTGCTTGCGCAGCATGTCCCAGAGATGCGACCGGTCCATCGCGCAGTCCCGCGAGGCCTGCGAGACGTTGCCGTCGGCGCGCTCGAGGATGTGCGGGAGGTAGAGCGCCTCGAATTGCTGGAGCACGTTGGCGCGCGCCTCCTTGTAGGGGAGGTCGAGCACCGCGTTGACGGGGATGCTCGGTCCACCGGCCGCCACGCCCGGGTCGCCGCCCTGGGAGAGCCCCGCCTCGAGCTCGGGCGTCTCGCCCATCGCGACCGTGGCCTCGACGTAGTTGCGGAGCTCCCGCACGTTGCCCGGCCAGTGATGGCGCTGCAGCCCGGCCATCACGGCGGGGGGCACCACCTCGCCCATGGGCGCGGTCTCTCCCGCCTCGCGGAGGAAGTGCTCGATCAGGATCGGGATGTCCTCGGGGCGCTCGCGCAGCGAGGGCACGGCGAAGCGCACCACGGCGAGGCGGTAGTAGAGGTCGAGGCGGAAGGTGCCGGCGTTGACCTCGGCCCGCAGGTCGCGGTTGGTGGCGGAGACCACGCGCACGTCGACCTCGATCTCGTCGCGTCCGCCGAGGCGGCGGAAGCGCCTCCGCTCGAGCACGCCCAGGAGGTTCGGCTGGAGCTGCTCGGGGAGCTCGCCGATCTCGTCGAGGAAGATGGTGCCGCCGTCCGCGCGCTCGAAGGCGCCCTGGTGGCGGCGATCGGCGCCGGTGAACGCGCCCTTCTCGTGACCGAAGAGCTCGCTCGCCACCAGCGTGGGCGTCAGGGACGCGCAGTCGACGACCACGAACGGGCCGTCCGCGCGCTTGCTGTGCTCGTGCACGGCGCGGGCGAAGAGCTCCTTGCCGGTGCCCGACTCACCCACGAGCAGGCACGGCACGTCGCTGGCCGCGGCCTTGCGGACGCGAGCGAAGAGCTTGCGCATGGAGGGGTTGGTCCCCTTGAGCGCGCCCAGCTCCTCTTCGAGCGCGATCTCGACCGAGACGCGGGTGCCGTCCTCGACGCGGATCGCGGTGCGCCCGACGCGCAGCTCGGTGCCGGGCGGCACGACCGCGCGCTCGATGCGCGCTTGCCCGAGGAAGGTGCCGTTCGTCGAGCCGTTGTCCTGGACGAGGATCCCGTCCTCGCGGCGGGTCAGCTCGACGTGGAAGCGCGAGACGGTGGGGTCCTCGGAGAGCCGCAGGTCGTTCCCCTCGGCGCTGCCGATGTGGAGCCCCTCGTCCTCGATCTCGACGGTCTCACCCGCCTGGGCGCCGTCGACCACCACGACGCGCAGCGCCTGAAGGGGGCGAACCGATTCCTCCGGGTAGGGGAGGGTCTTCTTTCCAGCAGACACGTGGCGTTTTGCTCCGCGGCGAACGATACGGGGCGCGTGAGCATTGTTCAATCGATCAACGGAGGGTCCCGTGGCTGAGGCAGAGAAGCCCGCGTTCCCGCTCCGGATGAAGCTGGGGCTGCTCGCGGCGGTGCTCGCGACGACGCCGCTCCCCGTGGTGGGCTTCGTGCTCATCGGCGTCGCGCAGGGCGCCATCGAGCACCAGAGCCGCGAGCTGCAGCTCGCGGTGGCGGACGACGTGGCCGGGGCCATCGCCGCGCAGCTCGACGCGGCGCAGGACGGATTGGAGACGGTCGGGCGGCTGCTCACGAGCGACGACCTGCCCGAGGCCCAGGCGATCGCGGCCGCGCTCCGCACGGTGGAGGGGGAGGCGACGCTCGACCACGTCGCGATCTACGCCGCCGACGGCGCGCTGATCGACGTGGTCCGCGAGCGCGGCGCGCCGCAGCTCGAGACGCCGGCCCGGATGGACGCGTCGCTGCTCGACCGCGCGACCGAGCGAGGCGCGGCGCTCGGGGAGGCGATGCCGGGCGAGGTGGCGCCCCGCGTGCCCGTCGCGGTGCCGCTTCGCCCCAGCCCCGCCGCCGCGCCGACGGGCTTCGCGGTGTCCTTCGTCTCGCTCGAGGGCCTCCAGCGCCGGGTCGAGCGCCTCGCGGAGCATCGCTTCGGCCAGACCGAGCGCGCGGTGATGGTCGTCGACGCGTCGGCCTTCGTGCTCGCCCACGCCGATGGCCCGGTCGCGCCCCGGCAGCGCCTCGAGGGCCACCCGCTCCTGACGACCTTGCAGGGGGCGCGCTTCGACTCGGAGTTCGCGCACCAGCGGGTCTACGACGCGGACGAGGAGCGGCTCGGCACGCTGGTCAGCGTCCCGTCACGCCGCTGGGGCGTCATCGTGCAGGTCCCCACGCGCGTCGCCTTCGCGTCCATCCGGAAGATGCGCTGGGTGGTCGGCGCGACCGCCGTCGCGGTGGTGCTCCTCGCGCTGCTCGTCGGCCTCTGGACCGCGCGGACGCTCACCGCGCCCATCGCGTCGCTCGTGGAGCTCGCCCGCAAGCTCGGTCGGCGGGAGCTCGGCGCGACGGTGCGGATCTGGACCAACGACGAGCTGCGCGTGCTGGGAGACGCGATGAGCCAGGCGTCGACGGACCTCGCCAGCTCGGAGGCGCGCATCCGTCACGAGGAGGCCATTCGAGGTGACCTCGGGCGCTACCTCCCGCGGGAGATCGTCGAGCGCGTCGTCGACCGCGAGCAGGACATGGCGCTCGGGGGGGCGCGCCGCGAGATCACGGTGCTCTTCGCCGACGTGGTGAGCTTCACCCCGCTGACGGAGAGCCACAAGCCCGAGGACGTCGTCACGATCCTCAACGAGCTGTTCACCATCTTGACCGAGATCGTCTTCCGCCACGGCGGCACCGTCGACAAGTTCGTGGGCGACGCGGTGATGGCGATCTGGAACGCGCCGAGCGATCAGAGCGACCACGCGGAGCGGGCGCTGGCCGCGGCCGAGGACATGATGCGCTGGCTCGAGACGGGCAACGCGACCTGGCAGGAGCGCTTCGGCGTCAAGGTCCAGCTCGCCATCGGCGTGCACACGGGCGAGGCCGTGGTGGGGAACATCGGCAGCGAGACGCGCATGACGTACACCGCGATCGGCGACGTGGTGAACGTCGCGGCCCGGCTCGAGGCGATCGCGCGCCCGCAGCAGATCCTCGTCTCCGCGGCGACCAAGGCCGCGGCGGGCGAGCAGTTCGAGTACATCGACGCGGGCGAGCGCGAGCTCTCCGGGCGCCGAGGCACGGTCCATCTCTACGAGGTGCACGCATGAACCTGCAGGGCTGGAAGGCGGGCGACCAGATCGCGGGCCGGTTCGAGCTCGTCGAGGAGCTCGGCGTCGGCGGCATGGGCGCGGTGTGGCGCGCGACGCAGCTCAACCTGGGCCGCGACCTCGCGCTGAAGCTGCTCCTGCCGGAGTACTCCGCGTCGCCGGGCGCGCGGGCTCGCTTCGAGCGGGAGGCGCGCGTGGCCTCGGCGCTGAAGCACCAGAACGCGGTGCAGATCTTCGACTTCGGCGAGGACGACGGCCAGCTCTTCATCGCGATGGAGCTGCTCGAGGGGGTCACGCTCCGCTCCATCGTCGACGAGCACTTGCCCGTGCAGCCGCTCGAGCGCGTGATTCGCATCCTCTCGCAGATCTCCGAGGTGCTGCTCTTCGCGCACGAGATGCACCTCGTGCACCGCGACCTCAAGCCGGAGAACGTCTTCCTCGAGCGCACGCCGCAGGGCGAGGATCGGGTGGTCGTCGTCGACTTCGGCCTCGCCTTCATCCGCGGGCGCAAGAACTCGGGGCGGCTCACACAGGCGGGCATCGCGATGGGCACGCCCGACTACATGTCGCCCGAGCAGGCGGCCGGCGACGACGACGTGGGGCCGCCGACCGACGTCTACTCGCTCGGGTGCATGCTGTATGAAATGCTGACGACGCGGGTCCCCTTCACCGGCAACTCGGTGCAGGTGATCACGCAGCAGCTCTTCAGCGCGCCCACCCCGCCCAGCGAGCTGCAGCGCGACGTGCCCATCCCGCGCGAGCTCGAAGATCTCTGTCTGCGCATGCTCTCGAAGCGCGCGGCCGAGCGACCCGCGATGGACATCGTGCACGGCCTCCTGACGCACGCCGACCCGACGAGTGACGCGCGCGAGCGGGGTCGAGACCGGACCTACCTCGAGGGGCGCGCCGCGCGCATGATCTCGACCGTCCGCCCGGCCAAGCACGCGCAGACCCTCTCGGACGTGCACGCGGCGCCCTCGGGCATGGAGCCGGTCCAGCTCGCGGTGGTGGGGGAGCTGTCCGGAGATCTCACCCTGGGCCTCGGGGCCAACGGCCTCCTCGCGTACATCGTCTCGGACGAGCAGCCCCTCGACGGAGCCGACGCGATCTTCGCGCCGGACGCGACGCCCGAGGCGCTGCAGGACCTGAAGGAGCGCGGGGTGCCGCTGGTGACCGACGCGGCGACGGGCGACATGAGCCGGGTCACGGAGCTGCTCCGGGCCGGCGTGGACGAGGTCGTGAATCGGCCCATTCGAGCCGAAGACCTCTCGAAGAAGGTGTGGCGCGCCATCCGCCGCCACCGGAGGAGAAACACGGGATGAAGCCGCTCATCACCCTCGCGCTCATCGCGCTCGCGCCGCTGCCCGCGCAGGCGCAGTTCGCCGGCCGCGATCCTGCCGACTGCGCCGCGATGAGCAGCGGCGACGTCGAGGTGATCCCCTACGAGATCCAGCGCGGCGACAGCTGCGTGCGGGTCGCGCGCCGCGTGTTCGGCGATCGCGGGCGTCACGATCTCATCCACGCCTACAACCCCGGCATGGGCCCGCCCCCGCATCGGCTCACCGCGGGCACGTACCTGTGTCTGCCCCGCACCGCCCCGCCGCGTGGGAGCGGACCGGCCGCGCGCATCACGGCGCTGCGTCAGCGCGTGCGCTCCCGACCTCCCGAAGACGCCGACTGGCTCCCCGCCCGCCTCGGTCAGGGCGTCGATCGCGGCTCGCGCGTCAACACGCTCAGCGCCGCCTTCGCGGAGCTGACCTTCCAGGACACCTCGGTGGTGACCCTGCGCGGCGACACGCTCGTCGTCGTCTACGGGGCGACCGAGGGCGCGGTACGCCGCGGGGGCACCGAGGCCGTGCTCGAGCGGGGCGCGCTCCGCAGCCGGCTCGGCGAGCTCCGCGGCGCCAACTCGCTCTCCGTCCGCACGCCGAGCTCGCGGGTCGCGCTCTCCGGCGGGAGCGCGGTGACGACCGTGGACGAGGAGTCGACCACGCGCGTCTCGAACCACAGCGGCGGCGCGGCGCGGGTGTCGGGCGAGAGCGGCGGCGCCGCGGTCGCGGTCGCCCCGGGCATGGGCTCGAAGGTCCGTCGCGGCGCTCGCCCCAGCCGGCCGAGGCCGCTGCCGGACGCGCCCGACTGGTCCGCGGATCAGCCCGCGCGCTTCCTGGGCGTGGCCGAGCTGACCACCGTCCGCGGCGCCTGGCAGCCCGTCGAGGGCGCGCGCGTCTACCGCGTGGAGATCAGCCGCCAGCCCGACGGCCGTGAGCTGGTGGCGCAGGTGGAGGTGCCCAGCGACGTGACGCGCTTCGAGCTGCACCGCCTGCCGCCCGGCACCTACTACGCGCGCCTGTCGACCATCGACGGAGACTTCTTCGAGAGCCGCCCGTCGGACGTCTGGTCCTTCGGCGTCGAGCTCGGGCAGCTGATGCGGCCCGGGCAGGCGCCGACGGAGGAGGCCGCGGCGTTCGACTTCGGCGACGCGTCCGAGGAGCCGCAGCCGCTGGTGCTCTTGCCGGGCGCGAGCCTGACGGCGCCGGACGGCGTGGTCTGTGGAGTGCAGGGCGTCGACCCGGTGGCCGAGCTCGCCTTCGCCTCCGCGGGCGACGCGATGGTGGCCTGCGCGGACGCGACCGGCGCGCCGGTGGGCGGCTTCGCGGTGCGCGTGGCCGAGGTGACCCTGGGCTCGGCCGAGGGGGCGAGCGCGTCGTTGACGGCCACGCGCGGGCGCGAGCTCGTCCTGCCGCTCCGCGTGGGCAGCGGCGCGACGTTGCCCGCCTCGCTGACCGTGCGCGGCGGAGAGGGCGTGGAGGTGCTGGGGACCGAGCGCGAGGGCGACGTGCTGACCGTCCGCGCCCGCGTCGCGGACGACGCGCCCGACGTGGTCTCGCTCGCGCTCGCCGCGTCCGAGGATGGCCCCGCGCTCGCGGAGACGCGCGTCACGGTGGTCGAGGCGGAGGCGGTCGCGGAGGCGCCCACGCCCGCGCCCCCGGAGCCCGAGCTCCCCGAGCGCCCGACCTGGGGGCAGCCCTTCGGCGCGAGCTTCTTCCCGAGCGTGGTCGGCCTGCGCGACGTCAGCCGGGGTGGCGTCGGCGCGTGGATCGCGGCCGGCTGGCTCGCGGCGAACGACGACGGCCAGCCTGATCGCTTCCGGGGGAGCGCGGGGGCGCGCGCCGCGCTGCTCGACCGCCAGCTCCACCTCGAGGCGGGCGCCTCCGTCGACTTCGAGGGCACGCACGCGCGCACCGCGCAGCGCGGCAGCGGCGACGTCTGGGGCGCGGCCGGGTACCGCCCCGACTTCGGCGACGGCGTGGATGTGCTCTTCGAGGCCGGCGCCTTCTTCCCGACGCAGCAGGACGCGAGCGGGCTCGGTGTGGTCCGCCTCGTGCCGAGCGTGCACCTCAGCCTCCCGTTCGAGGAGCGCTGGCTCTTCCGGACGCGGCAGGGCGCCGCGTTCGACCTCGACGACTCCGGCAACGCGCTCTGGGTCTCGGCCTACGGCGTCGACGCGCGTCTGGTGGGCCCGCTGATCGCAGGCGCGGAGGTGTCCTTCAGCCTCGGCCAGGAGGACGACGACCTGCTCGTCTTGCCGCTGGCCGGCGCCAGCCTCGGGATCGCCGCGGGCCCGCTCGTGCTCAGCATCGGCGCGCGCTTCGGCCTGACCGAGGAGGCGTGGGACACGATGGGCCCGTACTCGGTCTTCTTCACGCTCGAGGCGGGCGCCTGGGACCTCGAGCGCATCGCCGCGACCCGTTGATTCACAGCGCTGCGTATCGGCGCAGACGGTGAAATCGTGCGGCGCCGTGGTCGGTGCGAGGGTGACCTCGATGCATCGGCGGATCGGCGCTCGACCACATCTGGGCCTTCGATCTCGAGACCCTCACCTGGCGCAACACGGGCGCCGAGGTGAACGACCCGCACAGCGGCACCGCGCACTTCGACCCCGAGAGCGGCACCATGATCCTCGCCGAGAACCGCCGACACGCGGCGGGCTACGCGGAGATCTTCCGGTTCGACCCCGTGACCGCGGACAAGACGCTGCTCCAGATGTGGGGCCCGACGATGCGCCAGTCGACCGGGGCGCTCGACACCGCGGACTCCCAGATCGTCTGGTGCGGCGACGGAGTGCCGGTCCAGCGCATCCGGGTGGGGAACGGTGGGCAGCTCGGCACCGAGGTCTCGGGCGACACCCGTCTACACGACGTGCTCGGGCCGGGCCTGGTCTACGACTCCCGGCGCGATCGCTTCACCGGCTGGGGCGCGGGGGACACGCGCGCGCTCTTCCACCTGAGCAAGGGCGACTGGGCGTGGACCACCGAGACCCCCGAGGCCGGCGCCACCCCTCCGCCCATCAACGACCACGGCGTGTACGGGCGCTTCCAGAACGCGCCGGAGTACGACGTATTCATCCTCGCGGTGACCGTCGACGGGCCGGTCCTCATGTACGAGCCCGTCGACTGGTCGCCCTGATCAGGCGGTGGCGCGTGCGTGGGCCGCGCGCGACGTCGCGGGCTCGCCCGGCGTCTCCTCCGCGTGGCCGAGGCCGCTCAGCTCGCGCCCGTAGGCCTCGACGCCGCACTCGGACAGATCGAGCCCCTCGATCTCGTGCGCCTCGGAGACACGCACGCCGACCGTCTTCTTGAGCGCCACCCAGAACGCGAACCCCGCGCCGAAGGCGAAGGCCACGCCCATCGCCGCGCCGATGGCCTGATCGGCGAGCAGCGCCGCGCCGCCGCCGTGGAGCAGGCCGAGGGTCTCGCCCGAGTTCGCGAAGAGGCCGACGGCCAGGGTCCCGAACACACCGCAGAAGAGGTGCACGGGGATCGCGCCGACGGGGTCGTCGAGGCGGAGCTTGTCCAGCAGGAAGACGCCCTCGACCACCAGCACGCCGCCGAGGAGGCCGACGATCATCGACTCCACCGGGCCGATGACGTCGGCGCCCGCGGTGATGGAGACCAGGCCGGCGAGCGCGCCGTTGAGCGCCATCGACAGGTCGAGGCCGCCCGTGCGGAGCCGGGTGTGGATGAGCGCGGCGAGGAAGCCCGCCGCGGCCGCGAGGTTGGTCACCAGGATCACGGGCGCGATCGCGTTCGGGTCGGCGGCCAGGGTCGAGCCTCCGTTGAAGCCGAACCAGCCGAGCCAGAGGATCAGCACGCCGAGCGCGGCGAGGGGGAAGCTGTGCGCGGGCATGGGGCGCGGGCGCCCCTCGGCGTCGTATCGGCCCTTGCGCGCGCCGATCGCGATGACGCCGGCGAGGGCCATGGCGCCGCCCACCGCGTGCACGACGGTCGAGCCCGCGAAGTCGTGGAAGCCGGTCGTCTCCGCGAGGTAGCCGCCGCCCCAGACCCAGTGCCCGACGATGGGGTAGAGCAGCGCGCTCGCGACCGAGGTGAAGATCAGGAACCCGGTGAGCGACACGCGCTCGGCCACGGCGCCGCTGACGATGGTGGCGGCGGTGGCGGCGAAGACGAGCTGGAAGAAGAGGAAGACGAACAGCGGCATGTTGCCGGGCGCGCCCGCCACCGAGGCGTCGGCGGCCGGGGAGAAGCCGTTCATGCCGAGCCAGGGGCTTCCGTCCCCGAACATCAGCCCGAAGCCCACGAAGTAGAAGAGGATCGAGGCCACCGAGACGACGGCGACGTTCTTCAGCAAGACCATCACCACGTTCTTCCGGCGGCAGAAGCCGCTCTCCACCAGGGCGAAGCCCGCGTGCATGAAGAAGACGAGGAAGGCGCTGACGAGCACCCAGACGCTGTCGAGGAGGGATTCCATGGGCGGGATGATTGGCACCCATTGTTTCCGGTCGATTTCCTGGGATGAACAAGCGCCGAAAAACGTCCCCTTGATCTGCGGCGTCATCGCCCCCAAACCACGGGCGATGACGCAGGCTGCCCTCGACCGGACCGGCGGAGACCGGTCCTTCTATCTCTTCAACGCGGTGCTCTCGGCCGGCGCGCTCGCCTTCCTGGCGTGGCTGCTGCTCCTGAACGAGGGCGGCGGGGTCGACGCCGACCTGTCTTTCCTGCCCGCCGTGAACGCGGGCCTGAACAGCACCGCGGCCGCGCTCCTGCTCGCGGGCTGGATCGCCATCCGGAGCGGGAAGCGCCGCGTGCACCAGTACCTGATGGTCTCGGCCTTCGCGGCGAGCGCGCTCTTCCTCGTCAGCTACGTCATCTACCACTACGCCCACGGCGACACGCGCTACGCGGGCGAGGGGGCGATGCGCACGGTCTACTTCGTGGTGCTCATCAGCCACGTCGTGCTCTCGATGGCGGTGGTGCCGATGGCGCTGAGCGCCTTCTACTTCGCCTGGAAGAAGCGCTTCGCCACCCACAAGAAGGTCACGCGCCTGCTGGCGCCGATCTGGCTCTACGTCTCCGTCACCGGCGTCGTCATCTATTTCATGCTGCGGTCCGCGAGCTAGCAGTCCGTTGAAGAACCTCGCTCCTCGTCTCTCGGGCGGGACGACCCGTCTCTCGGCCCGTGTCTCCTCGAAAATGCTGAAGCATTTCCTCGTCGCCCCGAACCGAGAACCGGGCCGTCGCGCTCCGAGATCCTTCG